>CAYJCC010000076.1:0-3972 GCA_964368655.1 uncultured Lachnospiraceae bacterium
TTCTTCTATAAAACTTAACAATGTTATCTTCTTCTTGTTTTTCCATAAAACACCTCAAGTTTGAGTATTACCAAATTATCAACGGATACACCTTATAACCCGATACAATTTAGATGTTTTTGTAAAAAAGTGCTATTTTTTTATTTTTCTGCATACATATTTGTCAGAGGTTTAACATGGCATTTGTACATATAAAAAGCAAAACACCGGCATTGATATATATTGACGGAACTCCCATGGGAGAAATAAATGAAAAAAATCATTTCTGTTTGGATATAGAAGCCACAGATTCTTTTATGCTCTTTGCTCTTCCTTTTAGCAAAACTACACCGACTACTTGTTTGGTAAATCTTTCCTCTTGCAGAAAACAAGAAGAGGCTATAACAATTATTCCGTTCTATCCTAACCATTACGATATTATTTTAACATTCTCGGAAAAAACAATTAAAATGCCAATTCGAGAACTTGCATATTTTGCCACCAAAGATAAAAGCATTGGCGTGTACGATTGTGGTACTTGTTATATAAGTGCCTATCTAGATGGCAGTCTGAAAAACAACCTTGATATAGGAGAAGGTTTTTCTCAAGCGAACATTGAAGAAATCAACGACCATTTATGCGTCACTGTACAAAAGACAGATAATACAAAACATGCCATTGTTTTTGATAACGATTTCAATGTGGTCTTTAATGACGAAGTATCTTTAATTGAAAAAGATGAAGCATATATTTCCATGCTAACTCCAACCCATGATTTGTTCGGGCACTTAAAGGTAACTAAGATTGGCGAGGAGACCAGAACCTACTTCGTTTATGAAAATAACGTACCAAGACTTATTCCCAACTCGTTAAGTACTTTGGGACTGCTACAATCAATAAAAGTAAATGATTTGTCATCATCTAGGAGTTTATTGTCAGTAAATCTCATAGATAAAGCAAAAACGCTTAAAAATTATTTTGGAAACATAAAGAACATATACTATAATTCATACATATTAGATAAGCAAAATTATACCGTAGAAACCGAAGACTCCTTTAAGAGTTACTCCTTTATAACGAGTGATGGAAAGATAAAAGAAATTATTGAAGAGGACTTTGTGTAGCAGTGTCTCCGCACCAACTCTTTTAATTTAGTTGTTTTATTTTCATAATTATTCTATACTATAAAAGTATAGGAGAAAGAATGGAATCCGTAAAACAGTTCTTTTTGAACAACTTAGTTTGGATTATTTTGGGATTGGCAATAATACTTCTTTTAGTATTAGTTTTTTCTTCACGTAGACGAGTAGTAAAGATATATGACAAGTATCTTAACATAAGAGTTCATTCCAATGTTAACGGAGCACAATTCGCACAGTTTTTAGTTAGAACTCTTAATCTTCCAATAAGCTTGGCAAAAACTAGCGATGCGCATGCAGACTGTTACGTTTCAAAAACCAAGCAATTGATATTAAGTGAAAAAGTTTGTGACACTGCCTCTGTAGCAAGTTTGGCAATTGTCTCCCACGAGATTGGACATGCCCTACAAGACGTAAACGGAAGTGCTTCATTCAGATTCAACCATGCAATGAGAAAAATAACCAATATCACAAACAAGTTTTTCTTTCCACTTTTAATAGCATCTCTTTGCTTTTGGATTTTCAAATGGCCAAACTACGAAGCATGGCTAACAACCCTCATTGTGGCTGGATGTTTATTTCTGTTTAACTTGATATCTAAATTTTCGCATATTCCTATTGAAAAAGATGCAACAAAAAAAGGTTTAGAACTGTTAAGAAAATATGCAGAGATGACAAATAACGAATATCGCCATGCACAAAAATTACTAAAAGTAGCTGGGACAACATATATAGCATACTTCTTTGATGATTTCTTCATGTTTGGAGGAATAAAAAAGTATCTATATAAGACATACTCTTAATAGAGAGAAAAGGAGTTCATTATGTGGAGTTTATATTGGGAATATTATCTAATGGGAATAATTTTAGTTCCCGGCATCATTTTTGCAGCAGTTGCACAAGCAAAAGTTTCTTCCACTTACAATGCTTTTAGTAGAATAATTTGTAGAAAAGGCTATACTGGAGCACAAGCTGCCAGAATTATACTAGATGCTGCAAACTTACAAGACGTTCAAATAAAAAGAATTGGTGGACAATTAACTGATAACTACGACCCTAAAAGAAAGATAGTGTCGTTATCTACAAATGTCCATGATGGGCAAAGCGTTGCCTCTATTGGCATCGCAGCACATGAAATTGGACACGCGATACAACATAAACAAGGTTATTGGCCGGTAAAGGTAAGAGGTTTCCTTATACCAGTTACAAATTTCATGTCAGTACTCCTTTGGCCTTTGCTGATTATTGGAATTATCTTCAACTTTGTCGCTGTTCCTGGTAGCATTGTTGGTATGGTATTCATTTGGTGTGGTATTGGATTATTTACCCTATCTATCCTTATAGAATTAGTTACTTTGCCAACTGAATACAACGCCAGTCGCCGTGCAACCGAAATTTTAGAGAAATCTGGAATACTAGACGCCACAGAGACAAACGGGGCTAGAAAGGTCCTTGGAGCGGCCGCGTTGACGTATGTTGGCAGCCTTTTGATTTCAATTCTATCATTACTCAGATTTTTATTAGTGTTCGTCATAGGCCGAGGAAGAGATTAAAACTATTTTATATTATTAAGCACAAAAAAAGACTGCATTTGCAGTCTTTTATTTTTTCAATTTGCCTATTGTTTTATTAAATTCTTCTAGAGAAAGTTCTCCATACAAATAAGCTGCACGATTCTTTAATTCTCCTATTCTTGCATCAATATCATAAGGTGCTTCTGGGTTCTCTTTTTTCTTAAAGAATTCTTTTAATTTTGCAGTGTATTCTTCTCCAAAAGCATGAATCATATGAGCGATATATTCCATCGATAAATTCTTTTTAGTAGAAATGCCTGTTACTTCAAAGTCATAAAAACGATATGGGCTAACTTCTTCTTTATCAGGGTTAATAGGATTCTCTCTTTTTATTGAAAAATAATCTCTTCCTTGTTCATCTGTTTTTATTTCTACAATAGGTTCCCACCCGTTTTCTGCACTAATTTCCAATTCTTCTGGAGTAAAATTATATCTGATAAATTCTTCAACGCCTAGTCTTCTTACAAAACTTTTAGACTTATCTTCTCTGTTGCCAACCCAAGCTCTTACCTCTGACACTAAATCCATTGCACTTGGTCTTATTTCTTTATTGTCTGCCATAACTTTCTCCTAAAACTCTTTATTTTCTATTGATATTTTAACACGGATATATGGCTATGTCAATATGGAATTTTCTAAAAATTGCCTCATATTTACAAAAAAAGTCCAAGAATTTCTTCTTGGGCTTTTTATTTTTTAAGTAGAAAATATTTCTAATTAAATTACTTGATGATTGTAGCAACAACACCTGAACCAACTGTTCTTCCACCTTCACGAATAGCGAAACGAAGTCCCTGTTCGATAGCGATTGGAGTAATCAATTTGATTGTCATATTTACGTGGTCACCAGGCATTACCATTTCTACGCCTTTCTCAAGTTCGATAGAACCTGTAACGTCTGTTGTTCTGAAGTAGAATTGAGGTCTGTAACCATTGAAGAATGGAGTATGACGTCCACCTTCTTCTTTCTTCAATACGTAAACTTGTGCTGTAAATTCTGTATGAGGGTGGATAGATGCTGGTTTAGCAAGAACCTGTCCTCTCTCGATATCTGTTCTTTGGATACCACGAAGCAATACTCCGATGTTATCTCCTGCTTGAGCTTGGTCAAGTAATTTTCTGAACATTTCAACACCGGTAACAACTGATGTCAATTTTGAGTTCATACCAACGATTTCAACTGTATCGCCAACTTTAACTGTTCCTCTCTCTACTCTACCAGTAGCAACTGTTCCACGTCCTGTGATTGTGAATACGTCTTCAACAGGCATAAGGAAAGG
>CAYJCC010000077.1:0-3945 GCA_964368655.1 uncultured Lachnospiraceae bacterium
TAGTAAACGATGGATACTTGAACGTCTGCAAACACGCCATGCATTTCTATAACGTTTATTTCAAAAAGTTACAGAGAGCAAACCCAGAAAAAAGATATAAAAACTGGTTCCAAAAACAGGTGCATAAAGAGATGCCTCAAATGTTTGCAGATATCGAAAAGTTTGCGCCCGACGTCATAATTTCAACACATATGTATGGTGGAATCGCAGTATCCCTTACAAGGCGAAAAAAGGATTTCCCTATCCCAACTATCCAACTATTAACAGATTATACAGTAACACCTTATTTTGAAAGTGCTATTGGTGTCGACTATTTGGTAACACCGTCAAGCGACATGAACGAGAGGCTTATATATAAAGGCTACAAAGCTAACCAACTCGTTGACATTGGACTACCTGTCCGTGATACTTTTAACGAGCACATGGATAAAACAGAGGCTAGAAAGCAACTTGGATTAGATCCAAGCATGTTTACCGTCGTTCTCTTTATTGGTGGTGGCGGAATGGGTGGAATGAGAAAACTGGTTAAACAACTCAACAGCATCGAAACCCCTATTCAAATGTTAATACTCAATGGAAGAGATGAGAAAGGAAAGAAGTCTGTAGAGAGGTTTATAGCCAAACAAAAGAACAGTAAACACATCTTTCATAATTATGGATTTATCCAGTCTGTGGCCCCTTTAATGGACGCTATGGATGTGATTGTTGGCAAGTGTGGTTGTACGGTAGCAAACGAGGTTATGAACAAACATAAAGCATTTGTAATAACCCATAAACTTCCTCAACAAGAACTCGAAAACATGAAATATTTAACATCAAATAATGCTGCAATTTATGTGGACAAACAACACCCTCTTAAAGACATTGTGATTGACTTAATGAATCACCCTGAAAAGATAAAAGAACTTGAAGAAAACATAAAAAAGATTGCTCGTCCTAATGCCGCAAAAAATATATGCGAATTCATTGAAAAGGTCGCAGACGAAAAGAAGGAAAAATAAAAAGAAAATGAAAAAAGACCATGACTTTCATCGTCTTTTTCTTTATTTTTTATCTTTTGTTGATATTTCTTTTCGGGTTGCCTTTTTTGTGATCGCCTTTTCTTTTGTTTTATACTTTTCTTGTTTTGCTTTGTCAGAAATTTTCTGTTCTTTTTTACCCTCAACAATCAAACCACTTTCAGCCTTTATTGGGTTGTCTATTGTCACTTCCCCGACTGCTTTTTCTTTTTTCTTTTTCACAATATCTATTATCAACCAAGGCAAGTATGCCAAGAAATAGAGTACTAGTACAATCGCTCCGGCACAAGCCGTTTTTGCCCACATGTTAGAAGGCAATAAGTCAAGGGCAGATTTCCCAGCAGCATTATTGGATAAGAATAAACAGTTTGCGCCTTCAATTGTGGCATTTGCCCATAAGGACAAAGCAGTTATTACAACAAATACTCCCAGAGATTTCAATGCAGATTTCCACGTTGGTCTAAAGCCATAAGAAAACATCATATAGCAAAGTGCAATTATTGTTCCAGTATGTTGAATCCAAAACTGGTAATATCTATAATATGCAGGGCCAGTTGTTACTATTACAGCAGGAGTTATAAGTGGCATAAGTCCAACAGTAAACACCATGAAATAACAAATTTCAAATAATGTTTTGTTTTTACTCATAAGCATAAAAGAACACAATATGGTCATCCAACCACACACGGTTATTGGAAGTTTTGTAACATAACTTCCACCAATATACATAAGTCTCCAATAATATGACATTTCAGCAATAATCAGTATGAACGCTAAAATAAATCTTAATCGGCCGTCCCATTTGCTGTTTTTTAATTTATTTCTGTATCTCCATTCTAGAAATATAACAACTCCTAACAATATTAAAGGTATGAAATGTGCAAATGAAAAATATGAGAAATCTCCTTTTTCGCCATATCCAAAAAAACCATCGCTTCTATACGTATATGTCATCTTTTGTCCTCCAAGTTTTATATTTATATAATACAACAGTGAAAAAAAATTGGCAAACATATAACAAAAAAACCATGGTTGCCCATGGTATTTTTTTATTTATATAAATCTTTTAATCTTTTCAAGTAAGTTGTAATGTTTGCACTATTTCTAGTCTCTTCTATGAGGTCTTTAACTCTGTCATTTAACTTTGTACTATCTGTGTTTACTTTGCTATAGATATAATCTAATAATGTAACACCTGAACCAAGCATGGTTTCTTTTGATGCTAGATCTTCCCATGTTAAAGTTTCATTTTTTGCTTTATCATATCCGAAATAGTCAACAACCTCACCCATATTGAATACAATATGAACTCCAGTGTATGCCCCTGTTATTCCTGTTAAATCTTCATGATAAACTGGAGCTGCCATGTTTCCACCCGTCTTTCCATATACAGCATCTTCTGCAAGTGCTCTTGCTGCGTTTGTATATTCCGTGGTTGTTACGGAGTTATCGTTTGCTCCAACATTTATAACATATCCGAAATATGTGTATGCTGAGCTTGTTGAGAAAAATCCAGCATCTTCACTATACATATATGAATAGTCAAGGAATACTGATGCGCGTTTTTGTAACTTTTGGTAATCAGTCAAGTTTGCGTAATCACCTTCTCCTGCATCAATTTGAGCTAATATAGCATTTATCTCTGCATAGATTTCATTTGGCGATTTGAGAACAACGTTGCCATCTTCATCTTTAACAATACCATCTGCATTTCTGTACTGTACCCATTTTCTATCTAGCGAAGTTAAGAGTTCATAAGCTGTATCATAAGCATCTTGGTTTATTTCACCATTTGTAAGTTGTGCTTTCAAATCTTTTATTTCAGTTATCATTGCATCTGTGTACTTAAATAAGATATGAACCACTCTATTAAAGTCTACACTTGCGTCTGTTGGATGATAATAAATTCCTGTGTTGCCTTCTTGCATTGCTTTAATATAAGCATCAAGAGCTTTTTCATTCAACTCATCAGCATCGTCTCCAGTGAATATTGGAGCATACTTATCATAGGAAGCCATATAGTCTGTAATGTATTTTTCAAAAACTGCTTCATCATCAACCACTAAACTATTTGTATATCTTGTTTGATACTTGGTTATATATAAAGAATCTTCGTATATTTTATATAATCTATTGTACTCCCATTGGAATGCTTCTTGGTCAGTTGAACAAGTTTCTCCTTGGTCTTTAGCATAACTCTGTCTGCTCATAACAAATCTCTTCCATGCTTCCTTTGCAATTAACTCATCTTTTGCATAGTTAAAGATTGGTGCTGTATAAACTTTATCTTCTGTCTGAAGTCTTGCCGGGTTTCCGTTTGAATCAGCCTGAATAATTCCATCAGCGTCTATATCAATTACAAAAGTGAAATCTGTCTTTTTGTTAAGATATCCTGATTCTTCAGTTTCTTCCTCTTTTTCATCTTCGATATTCCATTCCTCTTTTATCTCTGTTACATAAGATTCAAGAGTTGAATAGATGCTGTCATAAATACTTGTCTTAATGTTGTTAATATCGTTTTCTGTTAAGTTTCCGATTGTCTGTTTTGCTTTGTAAACACGAATTCTGTAATCGATAACATCGTCAACCGTCATCTCTAAAGATTCTTGCATGGTCTTTCCACTATAATACATGTAGTAATATCCGGACAAACCAACTGGGTTCTGCCACCAGTTCAAAACTTGCTCTCTGGTAATATCTTCGGAATAATCTCCTACTTGAATTGTTGCAATAACTTGGTTTGCATATTTTGCTGAATCTCTTTCAACTAAAGAACAACCTGCAAACACACCTATACACATTATGAACGCTAAAACAAATGATAATATTTTCTTTTTCAAAGCCCTTTCTCCTATTGTCAATTATAACATTTTTTATTTTACTAGATTGTATCGCTTTTATCAAGCGATTTTGACTTGTTTATATA
>CAYJCC010000078.1:0-3921 GCA_964368655.1 uncultured Lachnospiraceae bacterium
CTTCTATCAAAGGAATGACCATTGGTCTCCTAAAAGAAACATTAGACCTTATGGATAAAACTCCATATAAGGCTATGTATCAAAAAATTGCAGACTGGTTTATCTCTCAAGGAGCAATTATAAAGGAAGTTAGCGTGCCAGAATACAAACTCGCCCTTCCTGTTTACTATGTACTTTCTTCAGCAGAAGCAACCAGCAACCTAGGACGTTTCGATGGAATAAAATACACTCAACGAAGTGCACGTGCAAAAGATATTTCTGACGTGTACAAAATGAGCAGAACCGATTTCTTCGGTAAAGAAGTAAAGAGAAGAATAATGCTAGGAAACTTTGTACTTTCTTCCGGCTACTTTGATGCTTATTACATGAAAGCGAAAAAATTACAGTCCTTACTGAGAAGAAAGTTCACTGAAGCCCTAAAAGAATGTGATTGTATCATGATGCCAACAACTTTCGGTGAAGCATTCAAACTTGGAGAGAAATCCAAAGACGTAGTTTCTTTATATATTGAAGATATGTTCACTATTGCTCCAAGTATAACAGGATTACCTGCCCTTACCGTTCCTTGTGGAAAGGGAAGCGCCGGTCTCCCACTTGGTTTACAACTCATAGGTGGAGAATTGCAAGAATCTACAATCTATACCGTTGGACAATACTTTATGTCGCACAAGGAGGTGGACCATGAATAAATATGATATAGTCATTGGTTTGGAAGTCCATGCCGAGTTAAAAACAGCAACAAAAGTATTCTGTAGTTGTAAAAACAGTTTTGGTGATGAACCAAACTCCAACTGTTGTCCAGTATGTGTTGGACTCCCCGGAGCGTTACCAATCATAAACAAAAAAGCAGTCGAGCTTACCGTTCGTGCTGGTTTATGTTTTGGTTGTGAAATTAGTCCTCTTGCCGTCATGGAAAGAAAAAACTATTTCTACCCTGACCTTGCAAAGGCATACCAAATAAGCCAATTAGTAAAACCTATTTGTCTCGGTGGTGGAATAAAGTTAGATAGCGATAAGTTTATTCGTCTTAACAGAATTCACTTGGAAGAAGACGCAGGAAAACTTATTCATAAAAACACTGTTGTTGGAACATATATAGACTACAACCGTGGTGGCGTTCCTCTTATAGAAATAGTAACCGAGCCAGATATCTCTTCAGCAGATGAGGCAGTTGATTTCCTAACAAAACTACGTAGTTCTTTAATGTATGCAGATATCGCAAACTGTAAAATGGAACAAGGTGGAATGAGATGCGACGTGAACCTTTCTGTAAAACTCGCTGGTAGCACTCAACTAGGTACTCGTACCGAAATGAAAAACTTGAGTTCTTTCAAAGCAGTTAGACGTGCTATCGCTTACGAGTCCCAAAGACAAATCGAGGAACTTGAACAAGGTCATAGAATTATCCAACAGACGAGAAAATGGGACGACAACAAAGGAAAGACTTTTTCCATGAGAAGCAAAGAAGAATCTCAAGATTATAGATACTTCCCAGACCCAGATATCCTCAGTATTGAGATTTCTCGCGAAGATGTTAACAAAATACGCAAGGAAATACCTCCACTGGCGCATGAACGTCAAGAAAAATACGTTTCAAGCCTCAAATTGCCTCAATACGACGCAAAGTTATTGACCGAAGACAAAGAGTTGTCCGATTACTTTGAAAGCTGTCTGGCCTTATTAGATAAGCCAAAATCAATAAGTAACTGGATACTTACAGAATTGTTTAAGGTTATTAAAGAGGCCCCTGAAAAAGATATCGATTCTATCATCTCCCCTACAGACCTTACTGACATTATAACCATGGTTGAAGAAAAAGAAATATCGAGACCAAACGGAAAGGAATTGTTCGAAAGAATGTGTCAAGGAGAAAAGGGAGCAAGAAAACTTGCTGAGAGTTTGGGAATGTTAGGAGGATTATCTGAAGCAGAAATGATATCTATCATTGACAAAATAATTGATGCTAACAAGTCTGCAGTAGAAGATTATAAATCAACCCCGGAAAAAGTAACCAACTTCTTCATAGGACAGTTGATGAGAGAAAGTAAAGGTAAAGCAAAAGTAGACAAAGCAAAAGCCCTTATCGTTTCTAAATTAGAAAACATAAAATAAGCAGTAAAAAAACAACACCCTAGTTGGGTGTTATTTTTTTGTTAGAATTGTTCTTTTTTCTTTTTCTTCTTTACAAGTACAATCGTAAGTATTACTGCTCCGATAACTACTGCACCGGAAACACCTAGAATTATGTAGAGAAGTGAACTTTGAGGTTCAACCAAGGCAACTTCGCCGAACTCTGTAACGTTAAATGTTATTTCATCTCCGTTACGTGTGTATTCAGTTTCAACCATTTCACCATTTTGAGAAGTGTAAAGTTTGAATCCTTCTTCAGCTCCAGAAATGTTCATTGTAACTGTTGCTGTTTTACCAGCTTCAAGAACAACGTCTGCATTATTGAGAACTACTTCAAGGTCGTAACTCTTAATAACATTTTTCTGTGCTTTTGAATCCATAGTTGTTTGAACACCACTTGTCTCTGTAACAGAAACTTTCGTTCCTGCAGAGAATCCACCTTCACTACTTACTGTTACAGTTGGTAATACTGTTGAATCGCTAATCTGTGGTTTAACAATTTCAAACTGTTGTGTTGGGTTTATCAACGAATAGTTTGAATTTGATGGAGTAATGGCTGCCGTTGCTGTGTATTTACCAGCTAAACTTCTTTCGCCGATTACTGTCAACACAAGATTTTCTCCTGCAACTCCACTATTAACAGTTGCTGTTGGAATATGTTCAGTTCCGTCCTCGTTAAATTTGAGATTTGTCCATTGAACATTCAATCTCTTTCTATTGATTGTCAACTTTGCTGATTGATATTCAATAGTATAGTTACTGTTACCACTTAAGATTGTAACATAGTACTCTCCAACATTCTTTGGTGTAACTGTTTCGCTATCTCTCTGGTAAGAGAAACTCAAGTTCAACATTTCTAATGTAACATTGATTGAGAATGTCCCATCTGGTGTTATTTGAGAAATATATGAATTTGTTGCTGGTAAGTTTGCACCGTATTCAACGTTTTTGCTTACAGTACTAAATCTAATTGTTCTTGGAGAAATTGTAAAGTTTGTTTGAACTGTTCCGTTATAGTTTCCTTGTCCAGTAATTGTTACGTTTGCTTGTCCGGCATTCGTATTATTACCGTATACTACTGCAAAGTCTGTATTTGCTATCAATGTTCTTGAATCATGTGTTAATGTCAAGACTGGTGCAATTGGAGACCCTGTGTATACTTGAGTTGGAATTGCTGTTAACATACTTGGAGTAATGGTTTTTGCATTAACGGTAACTGTTACTGTTCTTGTAATCTTACCATTTGAATATCCTTCAACTGCAATAAAGTCATAGTCATTAACATTAGTTGGAGTTAACACAACTGTAAATGCTGTTCCTGACTGTGCTACCGTTGGCGTTGTTGTTGGAGTTTGCCATACAAAGCTACCACCACCTGATACGCTACCACCTGTAAATGTGCTTTCAGCCAATGTTTGACCATAGGTAATCGCACTTGCTGTTGGGAATATTACCGTTGCAACACGTGAACCAATAGTTACGTTAGCAACTACTACTTTCTGTGTTGTATGGTCGCTAAACTCATAGTTGTTTACTGCTGTCAATGTAACGTTAACGTTATAAGTTCCAGCCTCTGTGTTTGAGTTGGCTGCCACGCTAGTAATTGTTGTATGCGCTGGTACATTACTGAATATATCTGTTAATCCAAATGAGATAACATCACCTGTATAATCTTTTTGAGCTGTAATAGTTCCGGTCATGTCGATAACTATTTTGTTTACAGTCAATGTTCCAGTTACAAACTGAATTGTATAGTTTGTACTTGTCGATCCACTTGGTGTTATTGTGTAA
>CAYJCC010000079.1:0-3795 GCA_964368655.1 uncultured Lachnospiraceae bacterium
AGATAAGAGAAGTGGACTATCTTCAAGTTACGCAGTAATCTCTATGGTTGATGGGAAAATAAAAGTTAAAAAATATGAAATATAAAAAAGCGACCTTCATGGTCGCTTTATTTTTTTGTTTACATTTTCACAAACTGACTGTTATACAAGTTAGCATAGAACCCATTTTGTGCCATAAGTTCTTTATGGGTTCCCTGCTCAATAACGTTACCTTTGTTCATAACAAGGATTTTGTCTGCATTCATTATCGTAGATAGTCTATGTGCGACAACAAAGGTGGTTCTGCCCTTCATAAGAATATCAAACGCCTCTTGTATCTTACGTTCTGTACGAGTATCAATATTACTTGTTGCCTCGTCAAGTATGAGCATTTGAGGTTTTAACATCATAATTCTTGCAATACAAAGCAATTGCTTCTCTCCTTGAGACAAGTTTGCCCCACCTTCAGTCAACATACTATCGTATTTTTCTGGCATCTTTTCAATAAATTCATGAACACCAGCCAATTTCGCAGCTTCAATTATATCTTCGATTTTTGCATTCGGATTTCCGTATGCAATATTTTCACGTACCGTAGCGTTGAATAGCCAAGTATCTTGTAATACCATACCGTATTTGTCTCTAAGACTTTTTCTGGTAACTTCTTTAACATTGTTGCCACTTACAACAATTGCTCCACTTGTTACGTCGTAAAATCTCATAAGCAAGTTTATCATTGTAGTCTTTCCACAGCCCGTTGGCCCAACAATTGCTATCTTTTGTCCCTTTGCAACCGTTAAATTGAAGTTTTGAATCAATTTTGTCTTTGGGGTATATGAGAAGTTTACATCTTTTATTTCAACCGTTCCGTCGCAATCTAGAAGGTCTGGCAAGTGAGAATCACTCACTTCATCGTCCTCGTCAAGAACAGAGAACACTCTTCGTGCAGCAGCAAATGCCATTTGTATATCTCCAATCTCTCCACTTATATCGTTAAACGGTCTGCCGAAAGAGTTTGCATACGATAAGAAGGTTGAGATTGTACCTATTCTTATATGTCCATTTAGAGCAAGTAACGCACCTACTAAACCAACAAGTCCGTAAACCAATCCGTTTATAAATCTTGTTGTTGGTCCAGACATAATACCATAGAACTGTGTTTTTGTTCCGACCTTGTAATATTCCTCGTTAATTTTATCAAACTTTTCCATGCTTTCGTCTTCGTGACAAAAAGCTTTTATAAGTCTGCTACCACCGATATACTCTTCCAAGAACCCACTAATTTCTCCTTCAGTCGCCAACTCTTTATTAAACAGTTTCTTTGCTTTGTTTACAATATACCATGTAACAAATATGCTCATAGGCGTTACAACTACAACAACTATCGCCAATGTAACGTTTAATAAGAACATAGAAATGATTGTTCCTATAATTGTCATGATTCCCGAAACGGCAGATGCTATACTTTCAAGAAACCCGTCCGTAACGGCATCAATATCGTTTACCATACGAGACAACAAATCTCCGTGAGAATTTGTATCAACATAGTTCAAAGGAACTGTGTTTATTTTTGTGAAAAATAATGCACGAATATGATGGGTTGCACGATAGGAGAAGGTATTTATGGTCAATTCACTCAACCAACTAAACAAGTTTCCCACAATAGCAGCAGCCAACATAAGCCCTGCCCACTCCCACATTCCAACAAAATTAACTTGTCCTGGTCCAACAATGTTATTTATTGCAAAACCCATAAAGATAGGCACCAACAATTCAGCAACAGACTGAATTAAGTTAAATACTAGAGTAAGGTATAAATATTTTCTTTGTGGACGAGCATAGTGAAATACTTTTTTCAATACGCCCCAACTCATTCTCTTGGAGTTCTTGAAATATTTTACCCTCGCCTCTCTGGCCTGACGTACGGCAACTTCATCGTACGATTGATTTTTTCTAGGCATCGACAGTCACCTCCCTTTTATTCTGGGAGTTGTAAATCTCACGATAAATTTCACATCTCTGAAGCAACTCATCGTGTTTTCCGATATCTACTATATCGCCACCATCAATAACGATTATTTTATCTGAATCCTTTATAGAGTTTGTTCTTTGAGAAACGATAAAGGTTGTTATTTTTCTTGTTCCGTGTTTTATTGCTCTTCTCAAGTTTGCATCTGTGGCAAGGTCAAGAGCGCTCGCGCTATCGTCCAAAATAACGATGCTAGGTTGTCCTACCAAAGCACGGGCAATGGTAAGTCTTTGTTTCTGTCCACCAGAAAAGTTTGTTCCACCTCTCTGTACTTTGTGGTCCAAGAAATCAGGATATTCACGAACAAAGTCGTATGCTTGGGCAACTTTTAACGCTTTTATTATGTCCTCGTCCGTTGCGTCCTCTTTGCGCCAACACATATTTTGTCTAATGGTTCCCTCAAATAAGTTTGGATTTTGTGGAACTATTCCCACCAACTGTCGAAGGTCGCTAATTCTATATTTTTTGACGTTTATATCGTCTACAAGAACCTCACCCTTTGTGGCATCATAAAGTCTAGGTATTAAGTTTACAATACTTGATTTTCCACTTCCGGTACCACCAATAATTCCTATAGTTTCACCCGGCTCGACAGTTAAACTCAAGTTTACTACCACGTCCTTCTGAAGGTCGTATGAGAAACTAACGTTCTTGAATTCAACTTTTGAAGCAATAGCATCTTTCACTTTTACCTCTACAGGTTTTGCTGGGTCAACAACAGAGGTTTTCAACTGAAACACCTCTTCTATTCTCCCACTCGCCGTCTTCATTCTTACGAAGATGGTTATCAAGTGAATTATAGTTACAATTGCTGCTGATATCTGACCAAAGTAGTTGATAAATGCAATCAAGTTACCTTGAGTGAATCCACTTCCTACATTAACTCTCACGCTTCCAAAATATAGCAAACAGAAGATTGCTGCGTTGATTGATAATGAAATAAGTGCTGGTAAAGCTGCTTGCCATGCACCAACTTTTAAGTTTGTATCCACCAACTTGTTGTTTGCCTCGTCAAATCTGTGAATTTCAAAGTCTTGTTTATTGAACGCACGAACAACTCTAACTCCACTCAAGTTTTCACGAGTTATTTCACTGGTTCTGTCAAGTCTAACTTTCGCTTGTGTCAACAATGGAGAAATCTTTCTCATAATCAACACCATTATCGTTGTCAATACTGGAATTAAAACAATAAATATGATACTTAATTTTACGTCGACCAACATTGCAAGAATTGAGCAACCAATCAATAATAATGGCGCCCTCAAAGCAACTCTAAGAATTGCCCCAATTCCTCTATATATATGCAATGAGTCTTGTATTGTTCTGTTTAACAAGGACGAGGTACTAAACTTGTCCAATTCTGGATAAGAAAACTGGTTTATTCTTTGGTATATATCTCGACGCATCTCTTTTCCCATGCCTTCAGATGCCAAAGAAATAAATCTCTGTCCCACAATCGCCAAAAGAATTGCAAGAAGGTTTAAGCCCAATATAAGCCCCGCCATCTTCCAAATATATGGTTTGTCTCCAGCAATTACACCGTAGTCAATTATCTTTGCCATAAAAAAAGGTGTTATAACTTCTGTAGCAGCTTCAAGCGCTTTACAGATTGGTCCCATTATTGCATAAAGCTTATATTTTTTTATGTACCCTAATGGTTTGAACAACTTTTCTTTTTTTATTTTCTTTTCTTTCATATGCCTTCACTTATGTAACTTTGTATTATTATAACATACCCGAACTTTTAATAAAAATATTTTTGTTATTTTTCCTCATCTTCTTTATCT
>CAYJCC010000080.1:0-3762 GCA_964368655.1 uncultured Lachnospiraceae bacterium
ATCATGTTTTTAACGTAGTCAGCATGTCCTGGGCAGTCTACGTGTGCGTAGTGACGAGTATCTGTTTCGTACTCTACGTGAGCAGTGTTGATTGTGATACCTCTTGCTCTTTCTTCTGGGGCCTTATCGATAGCACTGTAGTCCATCTTTTCAGCTTTTCCCTTTGCTGCCTGTACCATAGTAATAGCAGCGGTTAGAGTTGTTTTACCGTGGTCAACGTGTCCAATTGTACCTACGTTAACGTGGGCTTTATCTCTAACAAATTTTGCTTTAGCCATTTTTTATTCCTCCTAATTTTTATTTTTAAAATATAGCTACTTTGCTCTATTGCCTATTACTTCATCGGCAACATTTTTAGGCACCTCACTATAATGTGAGAATACCATTGTGAAACTACCCCTTCCTTGTGTCAAACTACGCAAGTCTGTCGCATAACCGAACATCTTTGCGAGTGGCACTTCAGCATGGATAAGTTGCAACCCATTTTTCATTTCCGTACCAGTCAACATTCCTCTTCTCTGACTAATGTTTCCCATTACGTCCCCAAGATAATCATCTGGGATTTCAACTTCGAGTTCCATAATAGGTTCAAGAAGTACAGGATCTGCTTTTCTAGCACCTTCCTTGAAGGCCATAGAACCTGCAATTTTGAACGCCATTTCTGAAGAGTCGACGTCGTGGTAACTACCGTCAAATACAGTAACTGTAAAGTCAACTGTTTCAAATCCAGCGAGTACACCATTCATTCTAGCTTCTTGGATACCATTATCGATTGGTTGGATATATTCTTTAGGAATAACACCACCGACAATCTTATTGACAAACTTGTAGCCTTCGCCTGGTTGAGCTGGTTCCATTTTAATCCAACAATGACCATATTGACCACGTCCACCAGATTGTTTAATGTACTTACCTTCGGCCTCAACAGCCTTACGGATAGTTTCTCTGTATGCAACTTGAGGTGCACCAACGGTAGCCTCAACCTTGAATTCTCTGATAAGTCTATCTACGATAATCTCAAGGTGTAATTCGCCCATACCTGCGATGATTGTTTGACCAGTTTCTTGGTCTGTATATCTTCTAAATGATGGGTCTTCTTCTGCTAACTTTGTAAGCGCAATGGCCATCTTTTCTTGGCTGGCCTTGTCTTTAGGTTCGATAGCAACCTGAATAACTGGTTCTGGGAAGTTCATGCTATCCAAAACGATTGGTTTTGAAACGTCACAAAGCGTCTCTCCAGTTGTTGTCTCTTTTAATCCAACGATAGCAACGATATCACCAGCATAAGCTTCTGTGATTTCCTCTCTGTTGTTAGCGTTCATTCTGATAAGACGTCCAATTCTTTCTTTCTTATCTTTATTACTATTTAATACGTAGCTACCTGCTTCGATGTGTCCACTATATATTCTAAAGAATGTAAGTTTTCCAACGAATGGGTCAACCATGATCTTAAATGCTAAACCAGCGAAAGGTTCTTCGTCACTTGGGTGTCTTTCGATAATTTCTTCAGAACCCATCTTTGTTCCTTTAACACTTGCGATGTCTACAGGTGAAGGCATATAGTCAACGACTGCATCCAACATCTTTTGAACACCCTTATTTGTTAAAGCAGAACCACAAGTCATTGGAGTAATCTTTCCATTGATTGTTCCCTTTCTGATTCCTTTCTTGATTTCATCTGGAGTAAGTTCCTCACCCATAAAGAATTTCTCAAGAAGTTCGTCATCTTGTTCAGCAGCGGCTTCTACCATTGCTGCTCTATATTTCTCTGCATCTGCCTTAAGTTCTTCTGGGATATCTACAACGTCAAAGGTTTTACCTTGGTCATTATGATATACGTATCCCTTCATCTCTATAAGGTCAATAACACCTTTGAAGTTGTCTTCTTTTCCGATAGGAATTTGAACAGGAATTGGATTTGCTCCAAGTCTTTCCTTCATCATCTTCATAACATTGAAGAAGTCTGCGTCTGGTCTATCCATCTTGTTAACGAACGCCATTGTAGGAACGTTGTAACTAACAGCTTGACGCCAAACTTTTTCTGATTGAGGTTGAACTCCACCTCTAGCACAGAATACTGCAACTGCACCATCAAGTACTTTAAGTGAACGCTCAACTTCCATTGTGAAGTCAACGTGTCCAGGAGTATCGATGATGTTTATTTGATGACCTCTCCAAGTACAAGTTATGGCAGCACTAGTAATAGTGATTCCTCTTTCTTGTTCCTGAGCCATCCAGTCCATTGTAGCTGCACCATCATGAACTTCACCGATTTTGTAGTTCTTACCAGTATAGAAAAGAATTCTTTCTGTAGTGGTAGTTTTTCCGGCATCGATGTGAGCCATGATTCCTATATTTCTCATTTTCTCTAATTGATATTTTCTCGGCATAATCTGTCCTTCCCTATTACCATTTGTAATGTGCGAAAGCTTTGTTGCTTTCTGCCATCTTGTGAACGTCATCTTTCTTCTTGTATGCACCACCGGTACTGTTGTATGCGTCCATTATTTCGTTTGCTAACTTAAGCTCCATAGTTCTGTCACTTCTTTTTCTTGTGTAAGTAACCAACCATCTGATTGCTAAAGTCTGTCTTCTAACTGGGCTAACCTCAAGTGGAACTTGGTAGTTTGAACCACCAACTCTTCTTGACTTTGTTTCCAAAACTGGTTTCAAATTTTCAATCGCTTGTATAGCGTATTCCACAGGGTCAACACTCAATTTCTTTTGAATGATATCAAATGCCCCATAAACGATTCCTTCTGCAACACTCTTTTTTCCATCTACCATAACTTGGTTAATTAACTTTGTTATGATTTTGTTATTATATCTTGCGTCTGGGAGAACGTCTCTTTTAGGCACTCCACCTTTTCTTGGCATTGTGTTTCCTCCTTACTGTTTTCGGTTTATTTAAGAGATTACTCTCTAGATTTTATTTTTTATTATTTTCCTTTCTTAGCACCGTACTTGCTACGACTCTGCTTTCTCTTTTGAACTCCAGTAGCGTCCAATGGTCCACGAATTATATGGTAACGTACACCTGGCAAGTCACGAACTCTACCACCTCTAATAAGAACAACGCTGTGTTCTTGAAGTGTATGTCCTACACCTGGGATGTAAACTGTACCTTCTGCACCATCAGATAGACGTACTCTGGCAATCTTACGAAGTGCTGAGTTAGGCTTTTTAGGGGAAGTTGTAGTAACACTTAAACAAACTCCTCTCTTTTGTGGGTTCTGTTTCAAAAGTGGCACACTTGATTTAACAGCAACCTTTTTTCTGCCTTGCCTTACTAATTGATTAATTGTTGGCATTCTAGTTCCTCCTGTTTTGAATCAGCCTGTTTGTTTGCAACATTTCAAATAGACTGTCGTTTATCCTCGCAATAGCACGTGTATTATAGTAATGCGAGGTGTAGGATTGATAATTTTCACACCTGAATATCAATTCTACCTGACTAAAATTATCATTTTTTGCGACAATTTCAATCGTACTGTAATACGATAATAAGTTTATCAAAATGTAAGGGACTTGTCAACACTTTTCTTGTCTATTTAACATAAATTTTAGCACCAAAAAAACACGATTTTTCAATGTTTTGGTGTTTTTGAAAAAATAAAAAAAGACGAGCCTTCAAAAACTCGCCTTTTTGACCGATTTTTTATCTTTTAACCTTAATTCTCGACTCCATAGTTCTCAAAACTTCATCACAAACGTTCCAACTCAAAAGTTGTAAAAGAGTTTCTTTTTCAGCATCATTATTAG
>CAYJCC010000081.1:0-3700 GCA_964368655.1 uncultured Lachnospiraceae bacterium
GCATTTTACCAAGCATAAAAACGTATATTTTCATTATTTTTTGCAGGTTTTAATTATTACTTTGTGTCATTATGCCTATACTTTTTGACAAAATATCCACACTTGTTGCACATAAAAACACGGCATTTTGCCGTGTTCTCAACTATTTTTATTTGCATTTATCTTGGCTTATTTTCAACAAAAGATACTATGTCGTTATATTTTGACGACTCAAAACTGGCACGAAAATCAGTCTAAAATCAATCTGATTTTTATCAATTTTTACTTCCCTTTTCTTGCTCTTAATTGTTGCCTTGTCCAGATTTTTAACACCCATTTATGTGGCACCATTTTAACAAACAGCCACTGAAATTTCGCCTTGCTCCCATACACCAAAACGGTCTTTCTCTTGATTGCATCTTTGATACTTTTTCTTACAACGTCCTCTGCATCATACGAAGAAGAGAAATGTTTTACTGCCTTGCTTGTTTGTTCTGCCGACTTCTGAAAGTTGGTTTTTGTCCATAATGGGCACGCACAGGTCACGCTTATTTTTCTTGGTTTAAGTTCAACGTTTAGCCCTCTGGAATAGCTCAATACAAACGCCTTGGAAGCCCCATAAACGTTCATGTAAGGTGTGGACTGCAATGCTGCCATTGACGCTATTTCCACAACCCTAGCCCCCTCTTTCATATATGGCAAAGACAATTCTGTCATCTTAACCAAGCCGTCACAGTTTAAGTCAATCATGTTAATGCTGGTCTCGAGAGGTATTTGAGAATAGTCTCCAAACTTACAAAAACCACTGCAGTTAATCAACCACAATATGTTTGGTTTTTCCTTTGCTAAAGCGTCTGAATACTTTTTAATTTCCTCGTCTTTAGTCAAATCAATAGAAAAAGATCTAAACGGAGTTTTCGTTTCTTTTTCAACAGCCTTTAGCTTCTCTAAATTAAGCGCTATGCCCCAAATCTCGTCACAGCCAAGACTATCTAACTGTTTTACAAACTCACGTCCTATCCCTGAAGATGCGCCCGTTATAACAAGTATATTTTTCATATTTTCCTCCATGTTTAATCAACGCAGTTATTCTCTGCAATAAATGGCTTTTAGGGTTCATTATTGCCCCTTTACGCCCCTTTTATTTACATTATGAACTTCTCTGCCGATTGCAACGTTTTGGTCACGTGCTATCCTTATATAGTTTACAGTTCTTTTAGTAAATTAGCAAACAAAATCATTGTTTTTATCTTCTGTAACTCAAAGCAATCATTCCTTTTATCTTTTATAAATTAAAGCAATCATTTTTTATCTTTTATAAATTGTCAAGGGCATTATTCTTTTTATCTTCTGTAAATTTGTAACAAAAAAACCTCGGAAACCGAGGTTTTAATTTATTGGCCAGTTGTAAGAGTTATTTCCATCTTTACGTATATTGCTTCGCCATCAAAAGAACTTGCTACATAGAAGATAATCTTGTTATCTGTTACAGGCAATGTAACAGTGTTTTTATCAGCTATTGCGTATCTGTTTTCTGGTGCTACATATCCAGCATTATCTGAAATCTTTTCAGCATCGGTTAATGGAATATATTTTCCGTCAGACAATTTATATTGCCCGTCAGTGCTTTTTTCAAACAATCCACAAGCATAAAGTTTTGATCTGAACACAACACTAACTTCTGAAGGAATAGTGGTTGTGTTCCTCAAGTTGATGGTTGTTGTTGCTGTTGCAACTTTGGAATCACCCAATGATTGAGTACTCCATCTAAAATCTATTTCTTCAGCTTCAGATATTGAATATTCGTGTCTCTGAGTTTGGTCATAATAGTATTTTATTGGGAACAATGGTATTGCAGGATTGGTTGTTGTATAAACATATAAATCGAACCAACTATTAGTTGTTTGAGTTAACAATACGTCTTTGTTGTAACTATTTATCGTGATTGAACCACCTGTGTTTGCAGAAAGTGCCATATTACAGCCTTTTTTATCAGCTCTAACACTCTCAAGTTTGCCGGCAATTCTCTGAGTTGTTCCCGTTGTTCCAGTTCTATCTGTTGTAATCTTCTGCATTCCTGTTATCAAGTTAGAGTATATGTTGTTTGTAGCCTTTGCTTCAGGAGTATCACCGTCAAGCAAAATTTCTATTGAAAACTCTGCCAATGGCACACGTATTGTTGCAGTGCTAGTTCCTTCCATTTTAATATCGTGAGAAGCTGGAGTAAATGAGTTAGACCCCTGAAGGAATGCGTCACCGAAATACAACTTATTGAAAGTTATATCAAAACTAGCAGTGTCTGTTCCAATTGCAGTAACGTTATTTACTTGGTTTGTCAAAACAACACTACCTTTTGCACTCTGCACCTTTGTGTAATTAAGAGCACTTGCTGATGATACAACAAAGTCTGCTCTTATTGCACCGTTTACGTTAGACAATGATGCTTTTCCTTGATATTTCAAAGCTATGTCACCGTATGTGCTAGACGCACTAATTGCATCAGTTATAAGCCCGATATTTATATTACCGTGAGTTGAAGAAACTTTCGCTTTTCCAGTAATCTTGTCAAGATTTATATCTCCATAAGTTGTCGACACGATTGTTGAGCCAACAATTTCTCCAATATCAACGTTCGCATTGTTAGTTACGATACTAACAAGTTTGTCGGTTGAAGGAATTGAACCATCGCCCGAACCAGTACTAATTTTGTTTATATCAAAGTATCCATCAGTTGCTCTATATGTGAAAGGATTGTTTCCAGTAATTATTTCATCTGCCTTAATCGAAACGTCATCTCCGAGAATTATAATCGCAGAGTTCAATTTGTTAAAGTAAAAGTCTCCCTTGTCAGCGTCAATAACAGTTGTTCCAATCGTTGATGCATTTACATTAAGAGCCACTTGAACCTTATCAATCTTTGTGAAATCAAAATGTCCACCCTTTGTTTTGAAAGTCAAAGATGTTGTCTTCAACGTTTGTTTTCCGTCAGTATCTTTTACTGCCAAATTTTCAACGTTAGTATTTCCTTTATCTGTTTGTAAACTCAAGGATTCAATCTTGAACCCGTCATTTATGTTTGTTGTTTTTTGAGCACTGTTTAATAAAATGTCCCCACCTGTTGTAGTAATGCTAAGATTATATGCACAGTTTGAAGGAACTTCAACCAACAATGTGCTATCCTTAAAATTCAACCATCCACTCGTTGGATGCGTTACATTTATTTTCAACTTGTATGTTTCACTTCCAGGAGTTTCGCCTTGATATATCTCAAGTTTTGTAGAAAGTTTTATCTCTTTGCTACCTTTTACCAAACCAAAAACATGTTTAGTTGTTTTAAGTCTAATAAAGTTAGAATCATTTAATGCTGCAGTACTTACAACCTTAACGTCAAAGTCTCCAGCCTCAATAACTATATCGTAAATCTTTGATCCCTCATAAATTATGCTTGTTCCGTTGTCGTAGTCAATCGCAGCCGTTTCACGCAAGTTGAGAGTTTGCTCCCAATTTTCAGGATTTTCGTTAAAATTCATGGCCCCTAGACCAAAAGGAGTGAACCCTGGGATGAAAAACATTAACCCGAAGACAAACGCTCCGAGCAAAATCAAACACCCTATCAAAATGAGAGTATAAAGCGCAACACCTTTAATTATTTTCCCCATAATACTACCCCTTGTTTGTTTTATATTGTGCCAAGACATATCGTATATTATATATATTATAC
>CAYJCC010000082.1:0-3681 GCA_964368655.1 uncultured Lachnospiraceae bacterium
GTTAAAAAGTATTTGTGTTGCAGCCAATATAAATAAAGACTCAAATGTTCTTGAAATTGGTTCAGGGGCTGGAACTTTAACAAAGTTTTTAGGCGAATTTGCAAAGAATGTTGTTTCCTATGAAATAGACCAAGAATTGCAAGAAGTTCTTACAGAAAAGTTCAAGGACACAAAAAACATTCAGTTTATTTTCAAAGACTTCATGAAAGAAAAAATGGAAAACGTTGAAGCAAGATTTGATGGCTCATACATGGTTGTGGCAAACATTCCTTACTATATCACAACTCCCTTAATCTTCAAGATAATTGAAGAAGGGAAAAACGCAACCAGTTTAGTTTTAATGGTACAGGAAGAGGTTGGAAAAAGATTCACGGCAAACGCTGGAACAAAAGAGTACGGAGCTGTTTCAGTTATGCTTAACTACTATGGCGACGTAAAGATAATAAAGTCGGTAAAAAGACATATGTTCACCCCTGCACCAAATGTGGATAGTTGTGTTGTGAAAATTGACTTAATACCAAATAAATTCAATGTAAATAAAAGGACATTTGAAAAATGTGTCAGGGCAGCTTTTGAAAATCGTAGGAAGATATTTGTTAGCAACCTCAAGAGGGCTTTTAATATTCCTTCCGAGGACTTACTTGATATCTTCACCAACCTCGGTCTAGACGCCAATATACGAGGCGAGAGACTATCCGTCCAGCAGTTTGTGAACCTTTCAAATGCCCTTGATTCAAAAATAAAATAGCAAACAAAAAAACAAGGCTTACGCCTTGTTTTTTCTATCGAATCATACTTTCGAAAAGGGGTTCAAAAATATAACTCACTTCAAATATATTACCACATTTTTTTACATTTTGCAATACCCTTTTTTGTGAAAATTAAACAAAAAAAGACGGTATTTATCAAAACTTTTGCTATTGCCAACAAATCCTCGAAAACTAAAAGTCAAATTGTAATGAGTATCAACTAGCAACGGTGAAAAGTGCGTCTTTTCCGTCCTTTTTATATACTATTTATTTTTTCCCTTTTTCTACAGTTGGTGGGTTTTTCTGTGATGACAATATATAGAATCCACTATCTCTTTTTAGGATTTCACAGTTTCCAAAAGTTTCAAGCATCAACTTTCTCAACGTTTCTTCGCCTAAGTCCTTTCTGATAACCACGACTATTTTCCCACCATCGTTCAAGTGGAAAATTCCCTCTCCTACCAAACGGAACAACACATCTTTACCTGCTCTGATTGGGGGGTTTGTTATGATGTAATCATAACTACCTATTATTTCTGCATAGCCATCGCTAATGAAAACGTCTCTAACGTTAAACACTTCATTTTGGTCAGCATTCTTTAACGCCAATCCCACTGCTGTTTTATTTATGTCAGACATATCTACGGTTGCGTTTGGGCAACACGTTCCAAGTACCAAACCAATTATCCCATATCCACAGCCCATATCCAAAAATGTTGCATCTGTGTTTTCTGGGTCGGTTATAACCTTATCCAAAACGGTATTTAGTAAAACCTTTGTTCCTTCGTCTATTTCGTTTTTACTAAAAATATCATTACAGCTGTTTATCTTAAATTCCATATCTCGGAATTTAGCGTTAAACGAAAAGTAATCTTCTGGTTTATGGTCTATATTCATAAAATAATGTCTTTGTGCCATATTTATCCTTATGCTTTTTTTATTTCGTAGCCTTCTTTAGAATCAAGAATCTCGTATCCTAAACCTTTGAGTTTTCCTCTTAGGTCATCAGCCTGTGCCCAATTTTTGTTTTGTTTTGCAATCCAACGTTCTTCAGCAAGTTTCTTTACTTCAGCAGGAATATCCTCCTGTTTCTGTTCAAGCAAGTTCAGTGCTAAAACCTTATCAAACTCTTCCACTAATGCAAGTTTTGTTGTCGCATTTATATCATCTTTCAAAACGTCATAGAGTATTGTTAATGCCATTGAGGTATTTAGATTATCTTCTAACGCCCCTTTGAATTTATTAAAATACTCTTCCTTTTTAGCAACATTCAATTCGGTTTCATCTTCTTTTAACAATGTAGCAATTTTATCTTTTAATTTTGTATACGTAGAAACTGCGCCATCGAGTCTATCAAAACTAAATACAAGTGGTTTGGAATAATGTGATTGCAAACAGAAAAGTCTGTAAACCAATGGGTCATACCCTTTTTCTGCTAAAGAATCAACTGTGATAAAACCACCTTCGCTCTTTGACATCTTTCCAAGTTCTGTGTTCAAATGCTCAACGTGGAACCAATAAGAACACCACTTGTGCCCAACAAAACTCTCGCTCTGTGCAATTTCGTTTGTATGGTGTGGAAACTTGTTATCAACCCCACCACAATGGATATCTAGATATTCCCCGAGATATTTATTGCTTATTCCTGAACATTCAATGTGCCACCCTGGATAACCAAAACCCCAAGGACTTTCCCACTTTAATTCTTGGTCGGCAAACTTGGATTTCGTAAACCATAGCGCAAAGTCTGCTTGGTTTCTCTTTCCCATATCTTCTTCAACATTATCTCTAGCACCAATAAGCAAATCTTCTGCTTTATGGTTGGTTAAAACATAATAGTCTTTTAGTTTTGTAACATCAAAATAAACGTTTCCTTCTGATATATATGCGTATCCGTCTTTGATCAACTGCTGTATCATTTCTATATATTTATCTACGCAACTTGTTGCAGGCACAACGACTTCAGGCCACTTTATATTTAATCTGTCACAATCTTTTTTGAATGCTTCTGTATAAAACTTAGCAATTTCCAAAACCGTCTTGTGCTCTCTTTCTGCACCCAAAAGCATTTTATCTTCTCCTGAGTCAGAGTCTCCTGCCAAGTGTCCAACGTCTGTTATATTCATAACTCTTTTAACTTTGTATCCAACAAAATTCAATGTACGTTCAAGCACATCTTCCATCAAATAACTACGCAAGTTTCCTATGTGTGCAAAATGATAGACCGTTGGTCCACAAGTGTACATTGTTACTAGATTTTTATCTCTAGGAACAAACTCTTCAACCTTGCTTGTTAATGTGTTGTAAAATTTAATCATTTTCTCTCCCATTTACTGAAATATTTGACATACATAGTATTTTATATGCAAATATTAAAATTTTCGCTTAAATATTTCTAGGATTTCATCGAGTTTTCTTTCCAACAACTTATACTCTTTGTCGCTCACTATTACATCGGCAAGTTCTTTATCCATTTCATCTAAGAACAGTCCGAGTTCTTTGTTTCCTTTTTCGGTTATGGTATAAGTTATATTTCTCTTATCGTCCTTGTTTTTTGCCGCAACAATAGTTCCTTCGGCAATCATTCCCGAACACAATAATGCTAAGTTACTTTTAGCGATTCCTAATTTCTCGATAAGGTAACTTGGCGAAACTTCTCCTTGCTCGCTTAAAAGAAATAAAACTTTTTGTTTTGCCGTTAAAACATTCTTTTTGTTTGCTTCTTTAACGTCAAAACCATCACACATCTTTTGGAGTATGATTCTTAACATTGTTATTTGTCTCTGTATCTTTGTCTTCTTTGCAGGCATTGTTTTATCCTTTATTTTTGACGGTTTTAAGCGACCGTCCCACGATATAGTTATTATAATATAATTAAATTGGTTTGTAAAGCAAGTTTTCTATATGTCTTGCAATAAATTCAATTACAACA
>CAYJCC010000083.1:0-3584 GCA_964368655.1 uncultured Lachnospiraceae bacterium
GGAAAAGGTTAAAGTACTAGAAAATTTTGTAAAAGATTTGTTTATAATTATTGATGAGGATATGACGTTAAAAGAAGTCTGTGAGAAATATTACATAACTCAAGAGGACATGATAAAGGACCAGATAAAAATTGAGTACAAAAAGGGAGATGTCATATTGATTAAAAGAATAAATGAGCAATCGTACACTGTTTTGCCTGACGATAATCTGAATAATATAGCGACGAAACTGGGTTGCACGGTTGACCATTTGGTTTACAAAAACAAATTAAAAGCCCCTGTCGTTTTTGTTGGACAGAGGCTCTTATATTAGATTATTTTTTTGGAAGCTGAGGTTTTAGTTTTGTTATCTCAACATTGATTGAATCAATCTTGTTTTCCAATGCTGTTATGTCAGCACGTTTTTGAGATTTTACAGAATCATATCTTTGTTTTTCAGCTTTCATATCTGGTTTTGAATTGTCTATAAATTTCTTTTCGATAGCGATATTTTTGTCTGTTGCTACCAAGGTTTTATTGAACTCTTTCTCCTCTTTTTGAGTATGCTTTTCAGCTTTGAATTCTGCAACCTTTTTCTCTCGTTCTTCGATTAAAGATGAGAGGTTTGCTTTTTTATCTTTGAGCATCTTTTTGTGCTCTTCTTTTATTGCGTCAACTTTTTCTTGATGCTCGGTTTCTATTTGTCCGAGTTCTCCTTCAAGTTTTGCAATCTTTGCTTTTATTGCAATGATATCTTTTTCATAAATATTTATTTGGTCACGAGCAGTAAACTTTATTTGTGGGGTGTTCTTTCTGTCGTAACTTGTCTTTGTTGTTTTAGAACTTTTTGCCTTTGCAACTTTTGATTGTATTTTCTTTGAAAGTTTGCTCTTTCTAACTAACAACACAACTACAGCAACAATGATAACAACTCCAAACAATGCTGATGGGATAATTGCCCATAATGTTGCAGCATCAAAAGGTGTTTTGTCATCTTTATCATCTTCAGCTGCTGGTTCCTCTTCTTTCTTCTCTTCCTCTTTTACAGATTCAAGCTTTAGAGTGTTGTTTCCTGCTAGGGCAGAAGTGTATGTTGCCTCGTCGGTTGTCTCAACTTTAACGCTGTCACAAAGAAGTGTTCCTGAACATATTGCGTTTGTTGCACCTAAACCGAATGAAACAGCAGTTGTTTTTGCAGTGTCACTTGTTACATATATAACAAATTCTTGATATTCGCCATCTGTACTAATATTATTTAATACGGTATCGAAACCAGTTAAAGATACGAATGCACCATATTTATCTGAACTACTGATAGATGATAGGTTTTTGGTCATCAAACTGACTGTTACTTTATAGTATTTATCTGCAAGTAAAGAAATTAAGTTTTCTGAAGTTGCTGTGAAATGTGTATCAAGAGTTGCTTTAATAACGAATGCATTTTTGTTGTTTTCAACAGCCAATGCACTTAAACCTAAAGCATCTTTTTGTGCTGTGTTATCTAGGTTAAGTATTCCATAAACAGGGGCAGTACCACCATTTACGGCAGTTGTCCAAGTTGATGCTTCGTATAAACTAGAAGTGTTTTCTCCTTTCGCATTGATTGTGTGAACTGAGAAGTCATCTGAATTCAAGTCAACAAAATATGTTTTAGCAGCAGCTGTAACAGCATCGTTGTATATTGCTTCAGTTGATGATTTAATTATTGCATTGTCAAAGAATGCAATACCACTGTTAGCCATACCAATCTCAAGATTGCAAGTTAGGGCAGTTGCTCCAACATGAATGTATACGGTGTATTTTGTCCAATCACTTTCAGTATCAATGTTTGTGATATTGAAATAATTTGCAGATGATGAATATAAGTTGATATAAGCACCAGATGTTTCGTTCAAAGCTGTTGAGTTAACGAAGAATGAAAACTCATAATATGTGTTTCCTGAAAGAGTCAAGGTTGATGTTGTCTTGTAATATTGAGTATCCATGCTTTGGTTATAAATCATAAGTACGTTGTTGTGAACAGTTGCCATATCACCAGGGTGTGTTGAAGGATTGCTCATAGTGTGTCCTAATGGGTGAACAAATGAACCACTGTTGGTGTCAACAATACCATGGGTTCCTGCTAATTCTGCTCTGTCATCACTTGCATAATATCCCCAATTTGCTGGTGCAAGAGGGAATAAAACATCGTAATCTGCGTTTTCTGTTTTGGTAAATGTTCCATTCTTTATAGCAAAACTATCGGTTCTTCCTGCTGGTTTCAAAGTTACAGATTTGTCTCCACCATCTGAATATGCCTTGTATGATATCTTTTGTAATTCAATATTATCTATTCCAAGATATCCTTGCAAAGGAGTTGCTTCAGTACCAAAATTAATTTTTATGGATAAATCGGTCGGGTCAACTGCTCCTTCGATAACGATTGAGTATTGTTTCCAGCCGTTATTTGCATCTGAACCTGCAGTGGTTGAGATAGAAACATTACCAACAGCTGTCTCGCCATTCATTAGATTAAATGTTGCTCCTGCAATGTTTGTCTTTGCCCAGAAAGTTAATCTCAAGAAACTGTTTGAAGGAATTGTAAAAGTTGTACTTGTTATTTCTTGCCAACTTGTTGCAGTTGAGTTTTTTAAGAATAAAATATGTGTATTTCCTAGAAGGTTAGGGGATTTGATTGAATTATATGTTTCTGTGTTTGCAACAGCGACTGTGATGTCAGAGAAACTTGCACCTTCTGTAGAAGATTCCATTGTCCAGTTCAAAATTCCTTCGGCGTCAGTGTCTTCATCAAAACCTGAGTTGATGAAAGGTTTGTAAGTTGTAGCTGCTTCATTTTTAAGGTCTACAACCAAAGATGCTCCAGAAACATTTGCATATGAAGTTGAAGAGTGCTGCCAGATAGTTGCACTGTTAAAGAATACAGCACCTGTACTTGTAGCATCTGAATTACCTAACATAAGGTCAAGAGTTAAGTTGCTTTCAGTAGTATTTCCAGTTTGAATTAAAATGGTGTATTCTGGCCAAACCTCCGTTCCAGTCGTAATGTTCTGTATTTTTGCTTCAGAACTCAATCCGTTTACGATAACAGAAGCGTGTGCTCCATTGATTGTTGTAACAAAAACAGAAACCTCATAAAAACTATTTGCAGCAAGTGCAAATGTGTTTGACCTATATCCATAATAAATGCTATCGTTTTTAGCGTTTATGAACAAATTGAGATATTCAGCACTTGAACTTCCCAAGTTTGAATGTATCTGTCCTGGATTGTCTCCGTCTTCCAACCCGATTGCATCAGCGTTCCAGTTTGAAGTTGAAGTCGAAATAATTCCAGCCGTAACATTGCTTTCTCCATTAGGATTTACAACAGACCATGTTGCAGGAGTGTATGGTTGACTAGAACCGGAATAACTCGAGAACGTTCCGTTTGTAATAAGTGTTGTTGAATTTGGGTATGTTGCTGCTGCGACGTTACCTAATGTAACACGTAGAGTAACAGCAAGTACTGCTATCAATAAAAAAGAGATAATAGCGTTTATTTTTAATCTAGAATGTTTTTTCATATGCTTGTCCTTATTATTTTTTTTAATATACACATAATTATATAT
>CAYJCC010000084.1:0-3500 GCA_964368655.1 uncultured Lachnospiraceae bacterium
TATCACAACTGTTTTATCCTTCCTATTAAAACTTTTAATTAAACAGCAGCCTCTGACCACTCTTTATACTTCTCCGAAAAAGCAACTTCATAGTCCGTGGCATTTTCTTTTTGAAACTTTGTTTGCTTCTCGACAAACTTTCTTGACGTATCCTCTGTTATTTTATTCATATGTTCTTCATATTTTACTCGGTTAAAATCTATTAACCTACTCTTGTTTGTTAGTTCCTCTTCGGTGTACTCTTTTGAATCTTCAAGTTGACCTTGTTTTATAAGTTCCAACAATTTTTTAGAACTCATCTTCTTCAACTCTTCTTCAGTTTTGTCCGGATAACATTCTTTTGCTGCCTTTATAAGAGCATACTTATCTGGAGACAACTGTTTCTTTTTCGCAGCCTTAAAGACTTCCATATCATCATCGTTCTGCACGATCACAGCCATTATTTCATGTTCTGTAAAAAACTTTTGTGCCGCCCTAAAAACTTTCACGTCGTCCTCTTGAGTAATTCCAGATATTGCAGTGATCTTCAAGGCATTGTCTTCTCCATCCACATCAAAGTATCCGGCTTGAGCACAAAGCGACAAAAACTTATCAGTGGCTTCTTCCATGGTTAAGCCCATAAACTCCTCTTGTACAAGCAACTCTCGAGCCTCTTGGTTTACAGCCCTGTAACTTACCACCTCATTCTTATGAACAGTAAATTCCATCTTTGGATTTATCTCCAATCTGACATAGTTATTACCACCATTACTTGCACCAGTCGTTGCCACAACAACAGCAATGACTATAAACAAAATAATGACAGCACCTATAATAAAAATTTCTTTCTTTTTCATTATCGTTCCTCTGTCATTATTTTATATAATTAAAACTTTTTTATTCAGTTTATTCTTGTACGCTTGGACCTCTGTCTATAATATATTTTTTAACGAGATAATACGCACCAATCAAACCTGCTACAAACAACGCTATAAATATTATAGACAACCAAATTGGGATACCTTCTTTTTCGTAAACCAAATGTATCGACAATAACTCGCTATCAACCTCATTTTGTGTTGCTTTTGCATATATAGTCTGTGTTTTCATTTCTACGGCAATCTTCCCGCCATCGTAAGCCGTCCAATTCTCGCCATCAGAACTTATATATACGGTTGTTCCTTCGGCTACATTTATTTGAATTTCGGTACCCTTTTCAATCTTGAGCAGGCTATCTCTTTCATTACCATTTATAAAGAACTTACAAGTAGGGGTTTCAGGACGCACCACAAAATCAATAGGTTTGTATCCAGTCTTCCAAACAGTGTCAGTATTATATATTTCAGAGCCTGTCCAAATGTCAGAGTCGTCGGCAACATAAACATATTTCAATGTATATTTCCCTGGCTGCAAAGCAATGGCTTTTACGTCGTCTGTATAAGCAATAGAAGAATATGTTTGTCCGTTTCCAGAAACAATAGCCTTTATGGTTGCATCTTTCATACTGTAAAACTTTATCTCGCCGTCACAAATCGAGTTCGTTCCTTGTTTTATTCCTTGAACTCCAAGATTAAACGCCACGCCACCATTTATAGTTGTTGTAGCAGTTGTAATATTATTATTTACAAGATTTACTGTATAGGAAAGACTTTCCGTGTTGCTTGGCAAAGATATGTCAGACAAACTAGTGAACTTGTTCATTCCTAAATCAACAACGCTTCCTCTAAAACCACGAAGGTCTACAGCAGATATCTCATTGTTGTTTGCGATTATATGAGTAAGAGCAGATAACCCAGTTATTTTCAAACCAGTTATTTTGTTGTTAGATATATTCAATTTCTTCAATGAAGTAAATTTTGTAAGGTCTATCTCTCCAGATAAATTATTGAAAGATAAATTTAATTCTTCAATTTCGCTGAAATCAAAGTAACTAAGGTCTTCTATAGAAGTTATCCCCCAGTTGCCAGACAAGTTTAACACCTTTATTCCTGCAGCTTGATACATATTCTCATACAACTTTCCATTGTTTTGATAATCTGCTCCGTCAGGTCTCTTTAAGTTGTAATCAGACAACATTGCCAAATAAATTTTTTCATCGGTAAAAAGTCCTTTAGGTATAACATACCCTAGGGTTGGATGTGGGTCAACTTCGTCAGCATGCACAGACGATATATTAGAAATATTAAAAGAAAAAAGAGTGCAACATAACAAAAGTACTAAGCTTAGAAATGCTACTAAATAAATTTGTTTTGTCTGCCTCTTTCCCATATTATCTCCTATAGTCCACTTGGAACTGTTACGTCAAAACTGCTGTTTCCAATCAACTTAAAGTTATCCGTAACTTCAGTTGTTATATCAGATGTAACTCCAGCAACTGTCAATGAATAAGCGTCTTTGCTCACCAATTTTACAAAGTTCCCCTTCGCATTTATTGTAGCCTCAACACTTACTCTCGTAAATGAAGGAAGGTTTTTCGCTCCAGCGTTTTCCTTTACGTTGTACTTATATTTATCTCCAGCTTCGTTTGGCTTCAAGTTAAATGAGAATGTATAATTTTCTTCAGCCGCCAAAGCAGCCTTCCATTCCTCTGCTTTAAACGTGGTGTCGATAATAGTATCTCCCGTCACTATATAGTTTAACTCATCTGGTCCAACTCCATACTTCTGTTTGTATGTTTTTAACGCAGATGTGAACGCTGTAGACTGAATCCAGTTTCCATCATATGTTGGAATTAATGAAGATGAAACAGTAGAAGTACTTCTCTGTCTAAAAATTCTTCCATCATAATAAGCTTCTCTCGCTATTTGCACAAACGAACTGTAAGTAGCCATAGTGAAATAAATGTCCCCTGACGAGTTTCTCTGTCTGAGAACCTTTATGTTTTGGTCTCCAATCGCCGTCTTTGCAACACCAGTTGTTTCAACAATAATTGCTTTTGCATTAGTGTACTTATTAAGAGCATATATGTATGCCTCTAACCCCGTCGCAAACTCTGGAACAGCAGCTTCTTCTCCAGAACCACCTCCCGTAGTACTAGACCCATTGATAAGCATATCATTATTTGCTGCGGCATTTTGGTTTCTTGTATTGGTCTCATAATCCACTTCGTCCAAATATGAAACAATAGTAGTAGTCAAATCAGACGTTGAACTTTTGTCAGATGCCTCTATACTTTTGAAATAACTATTACTCGAAAAAACTGCAACCGTTGCCACGATTACAATCACAATTGCTATAGTTACTCCCTTAAAAAGTATCTTCATAACCACCCTTCTTTCAAAAATACAACTTATTTTATCAGAAAAGCGCCCTTTTGTCAATGCATAAGTTTGATTTTTCGCACGCGCACGTATACGAAGCAATAAAAGCAATAAATTTTATCAAAAATTAAACTAAAAAGCGATAAGAAAAATCACATATTTTTATTGACAACCCCCTTTCTATCTGTTAAAATGGGAATGTTTCTTGGAGGGATACTCAAGTGGTCGAAGAGGAGGCTCTGCTAAGGCCTTAGGGCGGGT
>CAYJCC010000085.1:0-3485 GCA_964368655.1 uncultured Lachnospiraceae bacterium
ATACAATAATGTCCAAAGTCAAACAAAAACAAAATAAAAATCGTATAAACAGAAAAAAGAGGCGATTTTTCGCCTCTCAGGAAGTTGTTAAAAGTGAATTATTTACGTTTCATATTTGCAGCAAGAATTCCACAAAGACCACCGACTATTGAACCGAACAATAAATCGTTCATAAATGTAACCGAAAATGAGATGCTACCACTCAATGCAGAAAATAAGAAAAATGCGAAGATGGTATATAAAAAACCTAGAACCAAGCCCTTAAATAATCCTTTGGTTTTGGTTCTTTTTGTTGCTACAAGACAGCCAAAGAAAATGCTGACAATTTTTATTACTTGATTGATTGGCATAATCCAAGAATCTTTGATGCCGGTAAATCTAATAATTAAGGCAAATAAAAGAATCGCCACTAATGAAATGGATACGGCGACTAACATTCCTTTTATGACTGGAGATAAAAAACTCTCTTTCTTTGTTTCGGTTGCTTCCATAAAATCCTCCATTTGGATACGTTTTGTATACTCTATGAATGGAAAACTCTTTTTATGAAAAAAAACAACCAGTAAAACGGTTGTCTTTTTATAGCCTTATTGTAGAAAAATGTTATTTCTTATCAGTTGTTGTCTTTTTAGCTGCTGGTTTTTTTGTAGCAGGTTTCTTTGCTTCAACTTTTTTTTCTGCCTTTTTCTCTTCAACTTTAGCAGGTTCAACTTTCTTTGTTGCTTTTACTTCTTTTTTAGCAGCTGGTTTAGTTGCTTTCTTTTCAGCAGTTTCTTCCTTTTTAGTATCAGCTACAACTGGAGCAACAGTGGCTGCTGTTTCTTCTTTCTTTGCTGATAAGTCTTCAGGAACAATAACATTTCCTTCTGCATCATAACGAACAGGCTGTTTTGTGTCAAAACCAAAGATTGCATTGATATGTAAACTTTGATAAGAAACGTTGTTTCCCTCACCTGTTTTAATCAATATAATTTTTCCATCTGTTGTGTCTGTAACACTAACTACTGTTCCGTAAAGTCCAGAATATGTCTTTACCTTTGCTCCTGGTAAGATTTTTGATTCCAAATCTGCTCTATATTCTGCATCTTTCTTTCTTCTAGAAACAGACATAAATATAAATGCGACAAGAATTACAACCAAAACGGCAATAAGAATCCAATTTGTTGTCATTTTATTTCTCCTTTTATAAGTAAATTCGTCTTTTCAACTAATGAGAGTTTAACATAGAAGCCTTTTTATAGCAACTAAAAAACTGGTAAATTTTGTTATTTTTTGTAGGTTTTATAAAACTCCTCACGGAATTCCATCAATCTATCTTCACGAATTGCTTGTTTAATTTTCTCGGTAAAGTCAGTCAAATATTTTATATTGTGAATACTCAACAACCTTGCTCCAAGAATTTCGTTTGCCACCATAAGATGTCTGATATATGCCTTTGAATAGTTCCTACAACAGTAACAGTCACATTCTGGATCAAGAGGACTGAAGTCTTCTTTATACTTCGCATTCTTTATAACAACTTTACCTTGTGAAGTGAATGCCGTTCCATTTCTAGCTATTCTTGTAGGAATGACACAGTCAAACATGTCTACCCCACGAATTACACCTTCGAGAATGTAATCCGGTGTACCAACTCCCATCAAATAATGTGGAACTTTTCGAGGTAGATCGTCCTTTAACACGTCTAACATGTCACACATTATATCTCTAGGCTCACCTACAGATAGTCCACCAATGGCAATTCCATGTTTTACGTATGGAAGACAGTTTTTAAGGCTTTCTTTACGTAAATCAGCATAGAAGTTTCCTTGAATTATTGGGAAAAGTGCTTGATTTTCATTTTTATGATACTGATAACATCTATCTAACCAACGATGAGTTCTTTCCATCGCTAACTTGCTTTTCTTATAATCAGTTCCATAAACGGTACACTCATCAAATGCCATAACGATATCTGAGCCAAGAGCATTTTGTATATCGATACATTTTTCTGGCGTGATAACGTGTCTTTCTCCACTTATATGAGAGTTGAAAGCAACTCCTTCTTCCGTAATTTTTCTAAGTCCTGCCAAAGAAAAAACTTGGAATCCACCACTATCCGTTAAGATTGGTCTATCCCAATTCATGAACTTATGTAATCCACCTGCCTTGGCAATTATCTCATGCCCCGGACGAAGATATAAATGGTAAGTGTTTGACAAAATAATCTGTGCGTTCACTTCCTTTAATTCTTCCGGAGTCAATGATTTTACTGTTGCTTGTGTTCCAACCGGCATAAATACAGGAGTCTCAATCTTTCCATGTGGAGTTTGAAACTCACCTATTCTACCATAACAGTCCGAACACTTTTTTATTGTTTTGAAACTAAATTTGCTCATTGTATATCCTTGTATATTTATACTATTTTATGAATTATTATAGAAATTACTTTTTATCACTGTAAATAATCATAGTACAATATTTTTTGTGTTTATTATTTTTTGTGCATCATTTTTGAAGAAACTCTTTCTTTTGTGAAAGCCCCATCTTCTCTTATGTTTAATGATTTATTTGGTACATTGGTTTTCTTTGCTGGTTTTTTGCAAGCCATAATTTTCTCCTTTTATAATAGCAGTGTTGCGTCACCAAAACTAAAGAATCTGTAACGGCTATCTACTGCATACTTATACATATTTAACGTTTCATCTATACCACAGAATGCACTTACCAACATTATAAGAGTGCTTTCTGGAAGGTGGAAGTTAGTAATCATAATATCTACCACTTTGAACTTGTATCCTGGGTATATAAAGATATTTGTATTCTTCTTGCAAGGTATGACGTTATTATTGTCGTCACAAGCACTTTCAAGGGTTCGGACAGAAGTTGTTCCTACTGCAATAATTCTCTTCCCATTTTTCTTTGCTTCATTTATTGTATCTGCAACCTCTTGAGTTACTTCGATATATTCGCTGTGCATATCGTGCTGAAGGATATTATTTTCGCTAACTGGTCGAAAAGTTCCTAAACCTACGTGTAAAAGTACTTCAACCACCTTAACACCCTTTTCTCTTATCTTCTCGAGCAAATCCTTAGTGAAGTGCAACCCTGCCGTTGGTGCAGCACTACTGCCCTCTGTTTTACAATAAACGGTCTGATATCTGTTTTTGTCTGGATATTGTTTCTTTATATATGGTGGAAGTGGCATCAATCCAATCTCATCAATAACGTTTTCAAATACGCCATCACAAGTAAATTCGATAATCTTACCACCGAAATCTGTATCTTCTTTAACTGTCAAATACAGTTTATCGTTGAATACAATCTTTGTTCCAACTTTTGCTCTTTTCCCCGGTTTCAATAATGCTTCCCATGTATTTAAGTCTAGTTTTTTCAAGAGAAGAACTTCTATCTTTGCTCCTGTATCAGGTTTTGTCCCATACAACCTAGCAGGAATAACTTTTGTATTGTTTATTACCAAAACGTCATCTTTATTTAGATAATCA
>CAYJCC010000086.1:0-3378 GCA_964368655.1 uncultured Lachnospiraceae bacterium
TGGGGTGTCGCCAAGCGGTAAGGCTCAAGACTCTGACTCTTGCATCCGTGGGTTCAAATCCTACCACCCCAGCCACGCCAGAAATCGCAGACGTGATTTCTAGATAGTATAAAAGGAGGACAATATGCAACCAAGTGATTTGAAAGCAGGAATGACATTTGAAATGGATGGTGCTATCTATCTTGTCATCGAAAAAACATTACGTCAACAACCAAGATTGGCAGCTGTTATCAATGCTAGATTAAAGAACATCGAAACAGGTCAAGTAATTGAAAAGAGATTCAATGCTGGAGACAAGTTAGGTGAGGCTTTTATCGATAATAAAGAAATGCAGTACCTTTATAATGATGGTAACTTGTATTACTTCATGGATATGGAGACATACGAGCAAATGCCTATCGATTATGAAACGGCAAAAGATGCTTTGAAGTATATTATCGAGAACATGATGGTTACGGTAAGCACATACAAGGGAAGAGTTCTTTTCGTAAACGTTCCATTATTTGTTGATTTACAAATTGTTGAATGTGAACCAGCTGTTGCAGGAGATACTGCAAAGAACGCTTACAAACCAGCAACTATGGAAACTGGTTTAATTGTAAAGGTTCCACTATTTATCGATAACGGAGAACGTATCCGTATTGATACAAGAGATGGCTCATACGTTGAAAGAGTAAAATAACAACAATAGCCGACACTTAATAGCGTCGGCATATTGTTTCTAAGGGGTTTAGTGTGGTACAAGTAAATAATGTTAGTATTCAGTTCGGTAGCCGTAAGTTGTTCGAAAATGTAAATTTGAAATTTACAAAAGGAAACTGTTACGGAATTATCGGAGCAAACGGGGCAGGTAAGACAACCTTCCTTCGAGTTTTATCAGGCGACCTTGAACCTAACAAGGGCGAGGTTGTTTTGGGTCCAAAAGAGCGTATGAGCGTTCTTAATCAGAACCAAAACGCTTTTGATGATCAAACAGTTTTAAGAACTGTTCTTTTAGGACATAAAAGATTGATTGAGATTTCCGAAGAAAAAGATGTTTTATATGCAAAACCGGATTTTTCAGATGCAGATGGAATACGTGCAGCTGAACTTGAACAAGAGTTCATGGATATGAACGGCTGGGACGCAGAATCTGAAGCCGAGTCTTTGCTCCAACAGATTGGAGTGCCAAAAGAGTTGTTTGATAAGCAGATGAAAGATATTGATGGAAAAATAAAGGTGAAGGTATTGTTAGCTCAAGCACTTTTCATGACCCCAGATATTTTGATTCTTGACGAGCCTACCAATAACCTTGATGCCAAGACTGTAAACTGGTTAGAAAACTATCTTTTGAATTTTGAAAACACTATTATTACAGTTTCACACAATAGACACTTCTTAAACAAAATTTGTACGCATATCTGTGACGTTGACTATGGCCAAATAAACATTTATGTTGGAAACTATGACTTCTGGTATGAAACCAGTCAGTTGATGGCTAGACAGGCTCGTGATGCAAATAAGAAGGCTGAAGCCCGTGCAAAAGAATTACAGGAGTTTATTGCTAGATTTAGTGCAAACGCTAGTAAAAGTCGTCAGGCTACTTCAAGAAAGAAGGAACTTGAAAAACTTACTATAAACGATTTCAAACCATCAAACAGAAAATATCCATTTATAGATTTTAAGTCCGAGAAAGAGGTTGGAACAGAAATCTTGAGGGTTGAAGGACTGACAAAACCGGGGTTGTTTGAAAAAGTGACCTTTACCGTTCTAAAAGGCGACAAGATTGCGTTCTTAAGTGACAACAGTAATGTTATTTCTGCTCTCTTCGATATTATTATGGGGAGAGACAAGGAATACACAGGCAATGTGTTCTGGGGAAAGACAATTTATCCGACATATTTACCAAGAAGTTATGAAGAATTGTTTAAGGTAAAATTGCCACTTACACGATGGTTGGGGCAATATTCCAAGGAAACAGAAGAGACATATCTTCGTGGTTGGTTAGGAAGAATGTTGTTCTCTGGTGAAGAGGCGTTGAAAAGTTCTGACGTCTTGAGTGGGGGAGAAAAGGTTCGTTGTATGTTTGCCAAGATGATGTTGGAAGCTGGAAACTTGTTAGTTTTTGATGAACCAACTAACCATTTGGATTTGGAAAGTATCACAGCACTTAACAATGGAATGAAAAATTTCAAGGGAAATATCTTGTTCACTACCCATGACCATGAAATAATTCAAACGGTAGCGAATAGAATTATCAGAATAAATAAAACAAAAGAATTTGATAGAAATATCGAATATGATGACTATCTTGAATTGAACTAAAAAAATCGCAGGAATTGTTCCTGCGATTTTTATGTGGTATTAGAAAAATGGGCAAACTCTAACGCCTCTATTACGGAAAGGGTTTCGACATATGCAACCACAAGTGAAGGAAGGACTCCAACCATTGTTTGGACAATATCTGAAATACATAATGTTTCTCCTTATGAACGGATTTACCGTCTACTATATAGTATTTCTTTTACGTTATTAGTGTTAAAAAAGCCCGAGATAATTCTCGGGTCTTTATTTTTAATAAATGATTGTATCCATTCCACTTTTTTTACTTTTTCCCATCATGTGACCGAGTCTGTGGAAATCGCTTCCAGCCGTTTTTAATAAACGGTTTTCATCGCTTAATCGAAGCAGATATAAACTTTCTTTTTTTGATATATTCCTATGGATACACTCCAAGCCATCTACAAGTTTATTTTTGATTATCTTGTTAATGAACTTTTTGTTTTGTTTAATATAATATTGCCCGAATGGGTGAGCTAAAACTAAAACTCCACCAGCGTCGTTGACTGCCTTTTTTGTTTCTTCCAAACTTGGGAAGAATTTTGATAAATCAACATAATATTTGCTCTTTTTGTTTAACATAACTCTACGATAAAAATATCCATAATGAGTTATCTTGCATTTTTTCAAGAACCACAAGTTTTCTTTATGACTGATTATTTCTTCGTAAGCAGCATAGGCTCCGTTTGTTGTAATCTTGTTTATAAAAGATTTACCCATTACGATGCCCATAGAACGGTATTGTTCAGCAACGTGTTCGGTTGCTTCTTTCTGTACCTTTATCAAGTTGTCTGGTTTTAGAAACCAAAACTCTTTTAATTTATCTACGTCAAAATCGTATGCCAATCCTTCAATCAAGTTTCCATCATACATGATGTTTATTTCTACTCCAGGTACAACGTTTCCACTAAAAAACTTTTTGCTATCAAAAGTCTTTAACTCATCGTAAGCTGCCAAAGTATTGTGGTCGGTAAAGGACATTGTTTTTAATGATTGTTCTTCACCCATCTTAAGTAGTTCTCTAATAGAGTATTTTCCGTCTGATGAATAATTTGAATG
>CAYJCC010000087.1:0-3372 GCA_964368655.1 uncultured Lachnospiraceae bacterium
ACGTATTGGTCTGCATATGCTGATAGAATCCAAGCAATTCAAAGTTAATAATAAAATATTTATATCAAAAAACGACCTACATTGGTCGTTTTTTTTTGTTATAGTAGCCAGAGGGCGAGAGGTATGCAAACTAGGGCAGAGAGAATTGCTTGGGTTGTTTTCATGAGAAAATAAAAAGAAGTTTTCATGTCAAACTTTTTGAGGAATGTCATGGCTTGTAAATGAATACATAAGCCACCGAAAGAAATGATAAATGTTAGGAGAATTGCAGTCACTGGAAGTGGGATAAATGTTTCACTTAAGGTTAAACACCCACGTGTGACCTCGAAAAAGCCACTTGAGACGCCGGAAGCGACCTCGGGTGAAATACCTACAATGGAAAGTAAAAAACCGAGCAGAGAGTTTATGGGAAGGAGAAGTTTATAGTTTTCTAAAATGTTTATTAGTACGAAAAAAATGCTGACATATCCACCGATTATCAACACGCTTTTTATGGACGACCACATGGCATCTTCAAGTATGTTTTGAGGGGGTTGTCCAGTAGTTGTTTCTGTAATGCTGGTTGTTTTTCCATAACCACGAAAAAGTATGCCGTTTAGTAATGCACCTATTAAGTGGGCGATAAGAATTACGATACCGAGTTTTGCATTGATAAACATTCCTACACCAACAGTTCCGATTATGAACAACGGACCACTAGTGCTTGTAAAAGTTGTTATTTTTATTGCCTCTTGTTTTGAGATAACTTTTTGTTCGTATAAACCTGCTGTTATTTTTGCGCCCACAGGATATCCGGAAAGTATGCTCATGAGATAGACATAGGCAGATACACCGGGGGTTGCAAAGAGAAATTTTGTGGTTCCAGATAATTTTTTTCCTAGTTTTTCTACGACCCCCGAACTTGCCAATAATTTTGTAAATACAAAAAATGGAAATAATGCAGGAAGGATATATCTTGCCCAAGTGGATAGCCCGTCCAAACAAGCAGACATATTGTCCTTTGGATTTATGGCAAAAAGAATGATGATAATGAATATTAGCAGTGATAACAAGATGTTCTTTTTACTCATGTTTTTCCTTTACTTATACGCCTTTTTTTGGTATATTATATGAGTAAAGGCAAGAAGATTAGAACTTTGACGGAGGGAAAATGGGCAGACCAAAAATTGGTATCGCATTAAGTGGTGGTGGAGCATTAGGATATGCGCATATTGGAGTGCTTCAGGCATTGCAAGATAGTGGCATAGACATTGATTATGTTTCAGGGACAAGCATGGGCGCTATTATTGGTGCAGGGTATGTCACGGGCATAGATATTATGGATATGACCAGATTTGCTAGAAGTATGAGGGCAATTAGATTTTTGGATTTGAACCTCAATCCTTTGGGACTTTCTGCAGGAAGAAATGTATCTCGTATTTTTAAGAAAATTCTTCCAGATATACAGATTGAAGATACCAAAATTCCGTTCAAGTGCGTTGCAGCAGATATTCTCACCGGAAAAGAATATGTTTGGGAGAAAGGTTCGCTTTTAACAGCCATTCGTTCAAGCATGAGTGTACCGGGGATATTTGTTCCAGTTAATCATGAGGGAATGAAATTGGTTGATGGTGGGATTGTTAACAACTTGCCAGATGACATCGTCAAGGGCATGGGAGCAGATATCGTTCTGTCGTTTGATGCGATGGGTGGGTATAAAATATCTAAACCACCTAAAACGTTTATCCGAGCATTTTTGAATGCGTTCTTTGTTATGCAGCATCAGATGATAAAATTCAAAAAATCGTGCAGTGATATAGTTGTAAATATGGGACAATGTAATAATAAGCAGTTATCTTTTGAGCAAGAGACGGTTAAAGAGATTATCCAAAACGGATATGACAAAACTTTGGAGATGATGCCAAAGATAAAGAAGATTATTGAAAACTATTCCAAAAAATATGAAAAAGTTGAAAAGACAGAACCAGTAAAACAATCAACAAAAAAGTCCAAGTAATTTAACTTGGACTTTTATTTTATAATTGTATAGATTTTGTGAGTAGGTCAGGGCTGTATTCAACTATCGCCTTGTTCTTTTTCAAGAGTAGGGTATAAACTTGAGTTGCTCTTTCTTCAATGTTTGCAAGTTCTTTGTACAACTCGCTAGGGTTTTTCTCAACGTTCTTGTTTCTAACAATCAAGTTGGTGTTTGCACTTACGGCTTTCAATAATGCCTTATTGTCTGAACGGAATGCTAAAACCTTAATATATGGAAGAACGTTTATGTAGTTGATAGACTCAACCGTTTTTGCGTCAATATCCAATAATAAATTGAGAACAATTCTCTTCAATCTGCTGAATGAATATCTTTTTGTTTTAACGTCTAACAACAAATCGTTGATATCTTTCTTTGTTTTGCTCAATTCGTAAAAACGGTTTTCTAAACCTTCAGTAACGTCAAATGCTTTTTTGATTTGAGAAGGTTGTTTTGTCTTCAATACATACAAAGATAAATCGCTGAAAAGCCTGTCATCTGGCAATCCGAAAGTTTTGATCTCTTCTTCAAGTGTTTTGTAGCACTGTGCTGGGATATATTTTCTAACAGCAGATGCTTTTTTCTTTTTATATAATATGGAACGAATTGCTGTTGCACTTGCCGATTTTCCTTTTGGAAGAATTGTGTGGTATCCAGTGGTTCTTTCAATAAATACAGGTTTTATTTTGCTCTTTGTGAGATATAATGCTTTCAAGTATTCAATGGCTAAAATGTTGTTTGGTTGTCTTAACATCTCTACAACTTCTGTGTATCTGCTGAATGTAACTACGTCAGTCTTCATAAGCTCGTCTAGGGCTTTCTCTCTGCTAGTTGCAATGGAGTTCCCTTGGCTCAAGTATTTTTTCAACTTTGATTTATATTCCTTTGGCTCTCGTGCAAGGTACTCTGCAACTTCACAAAGTAACTTTTCATTTGTGCTTTCACAACCAAAAGCGATATGTGTAACGTTATCAAAAGAGTTTGCTATCTTGATACTTGCACTAGCGAATAGGGCAGCACTGCTACAGGTATAAGCAGTAGGTATTTGAACAACGATATCTGCTCCAGCTTCCATTGCCATTTTTGCACGAACATACTTGTTCACAACACAAGGCTCTCCTCGTTGTGAAAAATTTCCACCCATTATACACATGATAGCATCAGCACCACTTTTCTCTTTTGCAAGTTCGATGTGTTTCATGTGTCCGTTATGTAAAGGATTGTATTCACAGATAATTGCACAAATTTTCATAATCTATCCTTCTATATCTCGCAAACCGAGATATTTTTTGTTAAATTTTTGTATATCGTTTTACTTTTTACGCCAAATACGATATTATGTTTTTGACATACAATAT
>CAYJCC010000088.1:0-3243 GCA_964368655.1 uncultured Lachnospiraceae bacterium
GATTTATACAAGGTAGGAGAAAAAATGGAAGAAACTCAAGTTAGTGTACAGCCACAAACTACAAATGTAGCACCACAAATTGCACCTGAAAGAAAAGAAGTTTTAAGATGCGAAAAGTTGGTAAAAGATTTTGATATAGCCGGTAAGGTACAGCACGTTATAAAGGGAATTGATTTGTCTTTTAAGCAAGGCGAGTTTGTTTCAATAATGGGACAGAGTGGTAGTGGAAAGAGCACTCTCATGTATCTTTTGAGTGGTATTGAAAAGTTGACTTCTGGAAAAGTGTTTATGCTTGGTAAAGACTTGGATACTTTTTCATCAAAAGAAACCAGCAAATTGAGAAGCACTCAAATAAGTTTTGTCTTCCAAAGTTACAACTTGATTCCTAACTTTACTGTTTATGAGAATGTTATAACACCTTTGTGTTTAGGAAAGGCAAAGATAAAAGAAGAAGAGATTGATTCAATTCTTGAAAGAGTTGGTATCAGAAAATACAAACACAGCGAAGTTGTTAAACTTAGTGGTGGTGAGCAACAGAGAGTTGCTATAGCTCGTGCGCTTGTTAGCAGACCAAAGATTATGTTTGCAGACGAGGCTACTGGAAACCTAGACTCAAAGACAAGAGCTGAAGTTATGACCTTGTTCCGTGAAATCAACAAGGAAATAGGCGTAACAATTATTCAAGTTACACATGACCCTCTTTGTGCGAAGTATGGAGAGAGAATTATAACATTGAAAGATGGTCTTGTTATTTCTGATGAGAGGCTGAAAGAAAGCGAAAGGTTGTAAGATGGGAATTTTACTCAAATATGTTGGCGCGAATATAAAAAGCAATAAGGCCAGAATTCCACTAATCATTTTATGTTTAGCAGGGTCTGTTCTGATGTTTTTTTTGTCGCTTGTAGTTATTAAGGTTTTTGATAACTATGCTGATAGACATAGAGTAAGTACCATACAAGTAACAAATTCGGAAAACAGTTATATTTTGTTCGGAAAACTTTCTAATTTTCCTGAAGAGGTTAGAGAGAATGCTGTATACGTGTCGACTCTTTTTGCGGCGCAAGGAACTATTGAAGACCAAAAAAAGGGGATAAGTTTTGGTGCAAATATTTTGGCTACCGATTATTCTGACCTTGTTTGGTATGATGAACCAGAATATATGAATGGACAAACATTGACCGGACTGGGATATGGTGAGGTTATTGTTGGAAACGCAGTTGCTCAAAGATTTGGGTATACGGTTGGTTCAACTTGTATTGTGCGATATTCAGGGACGAACTTTCAATTAAGAGTTGCTGCTATTGCAAAAGATGAGGGTTTGATATTTGAAGAGACTGCAGGTGGAAACCTTATAGTTAGCCGTCCAACCATGGGCGAGATTGTTGGGTTCTCTTGTACAAACATGTTCAATATTTGTGACATAAGGATGAAAGATGACTCGTTGAACACTTGGGCTGCTGAAAAATTGCGTGAGGCGTATCCTTCATTTACTGTTGTTGACCCAACCGAATCTACCAGTATTGACGAAGTGATTAGAAGAAACAAAATACCTTTTTCAGTTGCTGCCACAATTGTTTGTATTTACTGTACATATATAATTTACCTAACCATGCAACTTGTGTTTAGTGAAAGAGTAAAACAGTTCGCTACAATGAAAAGTATGGGAGCAACAAGTACTAACCTTGTTATGTGTTTGATAGCTGAAAGTCTGATGTATGGACTGATAGCGGGAGGCATTGGTGCTGCCATAGGCTGGGTACTACGAATGATTGTGCCACACCTGTATTGGGAACCAATCTTCTACGGCATCACATTTAAGTATTATGGAATATCTATCTTATTCAGCGTATTGACTGCTGTTTTAAGTTCGTTAGTTCCTGCGATAGTAAATGTACGAAAAAGTGTTCGTCAGACCATGATTGGCAGTAGGGAAACCACAAAAATTAACTTGGCTGCAAAACTTATAGGGTTAACATTGTTGACAACTGCAATAATCACTGTTGTTGTTCAAAAACAAGGCGATTTGCCATATCTATCGCCAATATTCATGGCTTGTGGTATTGCTGGTGCAGTGTTGTTGATCCCTTACTTATTGAACGCAGTGCTTTCGATTTTCTCAAGAATTTTCAGAAATAAAAGTTTTGCTGCATTATATGTAAAGAACTCGTTTAAGTCGAAAAACTTGACCGTTATACCTAGGGTGCTTATATTCGCACTGTTCTTGGTTGTATTCTTGATATCACTCTTGACAAGTTCGGAAAAATCGGTTCTTGCTCGTTTCACTAGGGAATCTTACAACATAAGAATCACAGCCATTGGAAACGGGAATGAGGGCGTTGAAGATTACTTGAAGGGGATTGAGGTTAACGGAGAAAAGGCCGTTCAATACACATTCCCATTGACATGGATTAAGGGCGTGACGATTAAGAACACTGATTTACTTGTATTTGGTATTTACGGTTATGACATTGAAGATATACCAACCATATATGGCGAAGACAGTATTGTTGGTGAAGGCGCAAAAGAGAAACTGGAAAGTGGTGGAGATTATGTTCTCATGAACATAAGATACAACTATATAGAAAGATATGAAATTGGAGATAAAATCACATTTACTAGAAGTTCTGGCGTTCCTGGGGGCGAAATGACCTTTGAAATCGCTGGATTCGTGGATACCTTGGAAGATGATACTGCGATGGCAGTAACCTCTCGACAGATACTATCTAGGCAGTTAGGTGTGAATAAGTTGAATGCTGTGTTCTTTAAGGTTTACGATACAGATTTGGCTGGACAAGTCCTTGCTCAAGTTAGGTCCGAATACAACAATGTGAACTATATAATTGACACGAGTCCTATAAGTAGCTTTATAATATGTTCTGCGCAGATGGAACTTCCATTGAAGTTGTTTGATGGATATATCGGAATTATCGTTGTATTGAGTACTGTTTGTGTTATTGTCTCGCTACTGTTGGCGTTAAAACAGAGTGTTGATGAACATAAAACCATGAACTTGCTAGGTATGAGTAGAGGTAGGTTCGTTGGAATATTTACTTTACAGATACTGTATGTATTCCTTTCAACAATGTTCTTGTCGGTTGGGCTGTATTGGTTGCTACAAAAACAAGTTCAAAACACCTTCTTCATATTCAAGGCGTACATTCCTGTCAATATCATTTGGCTAGAATCGTTTATGGTTGTGGCTTGTTGTGGAGTGGCAGTGTTAGGTTCTACGGCATGGCTATC
>CAYJCC010000089.1:0-3160 GCA_964368655.1 uncultured Lachnospiraceae bacterium
GGGTACACCAAAAAATAACACAGCGATTAAGTATAATACAAATAAAATAAAAAAAATTTGAGGCGAAAATGAAATATGATGTAGCCATCATTGGTGGAGGAGTTGTAGGATGTGCAATCTTGGACAGGTTAACACTTGCCGGATATTCTTGCGTCCTATTTGAAAAGGGGGGAGACGTTGCTGTTGGAATGAGTAAAGCCAATAGTGGACTTATTCATGCTGGATTTGATTGTGAGTCCGGAACTTTGAAAGCAAAACTCAATGTTCGTGGACATTATCTTATGAAAGAAACTTGCGAAAGATTAGGTGTTGACTTAAAATATACAGGTGCAGTTGTCGTTGGAAACGATATGAAGGCTGTTAGAGAGCTTTACAAACGTGGTTTGAAAAATGGTGTTGGAAAGATAAGAATTGTTCGTAGAACGGCTCTGAGGGCACTTGTTCCAAACATTGCAAAGACTTGGACTTGTGGATTATATGCTCCAATGGCTGGTATTATTTCGCCATATATGTTGACTATTGCTCTTGCTGAAGAGGCGCTTATGAACGGCGCAAAGGTTCATTTGAACAGTAAAGTGACATCTGTGTTCAAAGACAAAAACGAATTTTTGTTACATTCGACAAAGGTTGATGAACGTGCAAAGATTGTTATTAACGCTGCAGGTTCAGGATACAATGAGGTTGCTAGATTTTTAGGAACTGAAACTTATAAATTAGACCTTGTTCGTGGGGAATACTATATTTTAGATAAAACAGAAAAAGGGCTCGTAGATTTAACTGTTTTCCCTATGCCAAGTGATATAAGCAAGGGCATTTTGGTAACCCCAACAGTTGATGGAAACATTCTTATCGGTCCAAATGCAGAAAATTCTAACGATATGCCTTTAACCACTCCTAACGGTTTGGAAGAAGTAAAACAAAAGGCAAATAGTCTGATTGATGGAATTAACTTTTCAAAAGCAATACGTAATTATGCTGGGGTAAGAGTTAAAGTTGGTCACGACTTTGTTATAGAAAAAAGTAAAGAAGTAGAAAATGTTATAAACATTGCAGGTATATGTTCTCCAGGACTAACTGCTTCTCCAGCCATTGCAGAAATGGTGGAAAGCCTTATCTCAAAAGATGGAACGGTTACTGATTTATCAAAAGTGAACACCTCTTTGGTTTTGCCAAGTGGTCGTGCTTTTGTGCCTCGTGAAAGATACAATGTAACACGTGAAATGTCTCAAAGAGAACTAAACCAACTTATAGCCAAAGATAGACGCTACGGCAAGATTGTTTGTCGTTGTGAACAAGTTACCGTGGGCGAGATTGTACAAGCTTTGAGAAGCCCTCTATTACTTAATACAGTAGATGCAATCAAACGTAGAACTCGAGCAGGTATGGGAAGATGTCAAGGTGGGTTCTGTTTGAATAAAGTTATTGAAGAGATTGCTCGTGAGAAAAAAATAACATTGGAAAAGGTAAATAAAGAGAACCTTGGTTCTAACTTCATGGTCAGCGATATCAGACCTTCCAAGCGAGGTGACCTATGAAATATGATGTAATTATTATTGGTGGTGGCCCAGCAGGAATGGGTGCTGCAATTGAAAGCAAAAGAAATGGAGCAAAAACTCTTATAATTGAAAGACAAGATAAGTTAGGTGGAATATTAAACCAATGTATCCACAATGGTTTTGGATTACATTATTTTGGAGAGGAATTAACTGGTCCGGAATATGCAAAGAAGTTCGTTGACCTTGTAAATGAAAGAAAGATTGATGTAATGTTAAATGCTTTTGTAAATACTATAGCGCCAAATTATGTAATGGTTTTGACGGAAAATGGTCTGCAAAAGATTTCAGCAAAAGCAATAGTCTTAGCAACTGGTTGCCGTGAAAAAACGCCTTCAAATATCAATTTAGCAGGTTCAAGACCAGCAGGAATATATACGGCTGGGCAAGTTCAGAGAATGGTAAATGTCTATGGCAAGTTACCGGGGAAAAGCGCTGTTATTATCGGAAGTGGAGACATTGGCTTGATTATGGCAAGACGTCTCACGATGGAAGGGGTAAAAGTAAAGAAAGTTGTTGAAATATCTCCAAGATGTACCGGACTTATCAGAAATCAAAAGCAATGTCTTGAAGACTTTGATATTCCTCTATTATTAAGCACAACAGTAACTAGAGTTTCTGGTCAAGATAGAGTGTTGGGAGTTTATACCTCAAAAGTGGACGTGGAATATAAAGTTATTCCTGAGACCGAGGAGTTCACTTCATGTGATTGTGTTATCCTTGCTGTCGGACTTATTCCCGAAACCGACTTGTATCACGAACAAGCAAAAAATCCAGTTACAAATAGTTATTATATAAACGAATACTATCAGACTGCAACACCAAGCATCTTTGTATGTGGAAACGTTCTTCATGTTAACGACCTCGCAGACAATGTAACCGTGGAATCTGTTTACGCAGGACGATATGCGTCGAGATATGCCTTGGGCGAAAAGATATATGGGAAGATGAGAAAGGTTATTGCAGGAGAGGGCATACGTTATACAGTGCCTACTTTATATCATGAAGATGATAGGAACTTCGTTATTAACTTTAGAGTAAAATCTCATGTTGTCAATAATTCGTTATGTGTAAAGTGTAATAAAACGGGGATATTCTTCCGAAAACCACTCATAAATGTTTCGAGTAGCGAGTTGCAAAGCATCAGCATAGACAAGAGAAAATGCCGAGGTGACATAACGGTATATATAGCACCAAAGGAGGAATTATAATGGATTTAGTTTGTATAGTTTGCCCTTTCGGTTGTAGAATGAAGGTTAAGAAAATTGGAAAGCAACTGGTTGTTGCTGGAAACAAATGTCCTCGTGGAGAAAAGTATGCTATAGAAGAAGCAACTGCTCCGATGAGAGTGGTCACAAGTCTAGTAAAAACTCAAGCAGGTGTTGTCTCTGTAAAGACAGATAAAGCAGTGCCAAAAGAGAAGATAAAAGATGTTTTGAAAGCACTCGATAATATATACGTAAAAAAGGCAAAATTTGGAGAAATTCTCGCACATAATGTGGCAGGTACAGGCGCAAATATAGTAGTGACAAGTTGGTAAAAGCCAACTTGTTTTTTGTTATATATAATTCATCAAAATACTATTTATTTTTTCTAACTTTTTATAG
>CAYJCC010000090.1:0-3145 GCA_964368655.1 uncultured Lachnospiraceae bacterium
GTCTTGTTTATTATAAAGTCTATATTTATATAAATAATCTTATTACAAAATAAAAGGATTGCAATTCAAGGCAATCCTAGACCAATTCCAATATTATTTTATTTAGTACAAAGAAACCCATCTCTGTTGCTTTTATTCTATCTGAAACCTCTATAAAACCTGCGTTTTTTAGACGATTTATTTCCGTTGCTTTTTGCTTAAGAATATCGTAATTAAACAGTTTTTTCATATCTTCGGGAGAAATTCCTTCTGCTTTTCTCATGCCTAACATGACATATTCTTCAAGTTGCTCTTCTCTGTTCAATTCTGTTTTATTGATAGTTGGGTCCTCATACTTTTCCATACGTGCAATGTATTCACCTATCCCTGCAACGTTTTCACATCTGCGATTTTCCACAAAACTATGTGCTCCTGCACCAAAGCCTATATATGGAAGATATCCCCAACAGTTCAAATTATGTTTACAAGCATAACCCTCTTTTGCAAAATTGCTCACTTCGTATCTTTTGAAACCTGCTTTTTCCAACTTGTCAAAAGCGATATCGTACATTTCTACAGCCAACTCTTCACTAGGAAGATTCAACTCTTTTGCCTGTACCATCTTATAAAGAGGTGTTCCCTCTTCCAATATCAAACTGTAGGCACTGATATGAGTGCTGTCTTTAGCAGCAATACGAATAGCCTTACGTACATCAAATAAATCTTGTTTCGGTAAGCCTATCATTATATCAGTATTTATATTGCTAAAACCGGCTTCTTTCAAGGTTTTTATAGCGTTTTTATAATCTTTCAGAGTATGAATTCTGCCAATGGTTTTGAGGAGTTTTTTACTTGCTGATTGTAAACCAACGCTCACTCTGTTAACCCCTGCCTCTTTCCATATCTTCGCCTTTTCCGGACTAATACTGTTAGGATTTGCCTCTATGGATATTTCGGCATCTTTGGATACTTCAAAGTTCTCTTTAATTTTTGAAAGAGTTTTTGCTATAAATTCTGGAGAAACAAAACTGGGGGTCCCTCCACCTATATAAATGGTTGAAACGGTATAGTCCTTAAATTTGTTTGCAAAAGAAACTATCTCTTTGCCAAGATACTCAAAATAGTCGGGCATGGAGTTTTCACAACCCACATACGAATTAAAATCACAGTATCTGCATTTGCTTTTGCAGAACGGAATATGAACATATACGCTTAATTCTTTCATTAATCAATCTTAAGAATGCTCATAAAAGCCTCGGAAGGAACTTCTACAGAACCTACCTGACGCATTCTTTTTTTACCTTTCTTTTGTTTTTCAAGAAGCTTTTTCTTTCTGGTGATATCTCCACCATAACATTTTGCTAAAACGTCTTTACGAAGGGCTTTTATTGTCTCCCTTGCAATGATTTTATTGCCTATAGCAGCCTGAATTGGTATCTCAAACAACTGACGAGGAACAACCTCTTTCAATTTTTCAACTATCCCTTTTCCTCTTTGATATGCCTTGTCTCTATGAACAATGATACTCAAGGCGTCACAGTTCTCTCCGTTAAGAAGAATATCCAACTTAACAAGGTTGCTCTCTTGCATTCCGATAATGTCGTAATCCAAACTTGCATAACCGTGTGAACGAGATTTCATCTGGTCAAAGAAGTCGTATATTATTTCGTTAAGAGGTATGTCATAAACCAACTGGCAACGAGTTGAATCAAGATACTGTAAATCTCTATGCTCTCCCCTCTTCTCTTGCGCCAATTCCATTATTGGTCCAACGTATTGAGGTGGCGTAAAAATATTAGCCCTTACCATAGGCTCTTCAATCTTTGCTATGTCTTGTGGACCTGGCAACTCTGCTGGGTTAGAAACCTCGACTGTCTTTCCGTCAATAGTATGAACAATGTAACTAACAGTTGGTGCTGTTGTTATAAGGTCAAGGTCAAACTCTCTTTCAAGTCTTTCCTGAATAATATCCATGTGAAGAAGTCCTAAAAAGCCACATCTAAAGCCAAAACCTAACGCTTGAGAAACTTCCGGAGTGTACTCCAAAGAAGCATCGTTAAGCTTCAATTTTTCAAGTGCGTCCTTAAGGTCGTTATACTTTGAACCGTCCACACAGAACACTCCACTAAACACAACCGGCTTTACTTCTTTATACCCCGGAAGAGCATGAACTGCTGGTTCATCAACTTTGGTTATTGTATCTCCAACTCTGGTCTCACTGACATTCTTTATACTAGCACAAATGTATCCAACATCTCCGGCACGAAGTTCTTTTCTTGGACTTGGTTTTGGCGAGAATATTCCAACCTCAACTACGTCGTACTGACTATTGTTGGTAAAGAACTTTATTTTCTCCCCAGCCTTAATGTGCCCGTCTACAATACGAACCATACATACAGCACCCTTAAAATTGTCATAATATGAGTCAAATATAAGGGCTCTTAATGGCTTGTTTTCGTCACCTTTTGGAGTTGGAACCTTTGTGATTATCTGCTCCAAAACTTGACTTATGTTAGTGCCATCTTTAGCACTTACAGCAGGAGCTTCATCAGCTGGTAAACCTATGACGTCCTCTATTTCTCGACGTGCATTTTCTACGTCTGCACTAGGTAAATCTATCTTATTTATAACAGGCAATATCTCAAGGTTATTTTCGACTGCAAGATAAACATTCGCCAAGGTCTGAGCCTCAACTCCTTGAGTCGCGTCAACTATAAGAATGGCACCCTCACAAGCTGCCAAAGAACGAGACACTTCATACGTGAAGTCCACGTGCCCTGGAGTGTCTATTAAGTTAAGAGTGTATTCTTTGCCTTGATAATTGTATTTCATCGTGGTTGGAGTAAGTTTGATTGTTATACCCCTTTCTCTCTCGATATCCATACTATCCAACATTTGACTGGTCAAATTACGTTTTTCAACCAATCCTGTATACTCCATCAAACGGTCTGCCAAAGTACTTTTGCCGTGGTCAATATGTGCCACTATACAAAAGTTTCTTATATAATCTTCCCTTTTTTCCGTGCTTTTTTCGTCTTTCATATCTGCCTTTACCTATCTAATATTTCAAGTTGATAATAGTATAATTGAAAGTCGGTTTATTTGCAATAAAAATCGCACCAAATATTAAAAATCTCAACACCCCTCTTTGCTCCAAAATTATTTC
>CAYJCC010000091.1:0-3083 GCA_964368655.1 uncultured Lachnospiraceae bacterium
TCATATAACAGCGCTATTCCTGACGAATCATAGCCTCTATATTTCAAACTTTTTAGATTTTCTAACAACTGTGACTTAACTGGTTTTTTTGAAAAAACGCCCACAATTCCACACATAAACGCAACCTCCATGGACTTTCATTCCAAACATTCAGATAAAAAAAGTCTCTCTACTTTTATATGTAGAGAGACTCGATTTTCGTTCCAAACTAGGCGTTATCTTTTCCGTCAGGTTTTTGTGCTTTTCGATGTTTTAAGTTTTCGATCTTCACTTTTCTATTGTTCTTTACTGGCAAATAACTCATATCAACCCTCATACTCAACACAATATCTTTATTGTACATTTCGTATGCCTTGGCTATTCTACTCATTATTACCTTACTAGGCATTTTGCAATCCATAGGTGTTTCGATATCAAAATATAAATATGTTTTATTACCAAAATGCGCCCTGAAATCATGTATTTTGAAATCTGGGTTTATTTCTTCGACTATCCTTATTGTTTCTTTTCTATACTTATTAACCCTTTTATCGTCCAAAATTATAGGGTCTATATGTATTACCAAATGGACGCCTTCATTATAAAATTCTCTTTCAATTTTATCTACAATCTCATGGCTGGAAACCAAATCCATATTGGCATCAATCTCGGCATCTATTGTTGCATACACTTTTCCAAAACCATAAGTATGTATTACTAAATCGTGAATCCCCAAAACGTCTTGATATGTACTCATTTTATCACAAATAAAGTTTACTAACTTATCTGATGGTTTTTCACCCAACAAACTACTAAAGGACTCAATCAATATCTTTATTCCAGAATACAATATAAATAAAGACACAGCAATTCCCACATATCCATCTAAATTAAACCCTACAAATCGGCTAATTACGTACGCCATTAAGATGGTGGAGGTTGCTGCCACGTCGCAAAGGCTATCAACGCGCATGGCGTCTATAACCATGGATTTTTCTTTTTTTGCCATTATTTTATAGAACACAAACATTCCAATCTTAACAAAAATACTTACTATTAAAATTGCCAATACCCAACCACTAAACTGTATCTCTGATGGCTTTATTATGCTTTTTATAGATGAAGAAATAAGTTCAAAAGCCACAAAAAATATCAAGATTGAAATTATCAAACTTGCTATATATTCTACTCGGGCATATCCGAATGGGTGTTTTTTGTTTTCTGGTTTTTTAGATAACTGGAAGCTGAATAAAGCGACACCTGCTGTTCCCACATCAGAAATATTATTTACACCATCGGCGATGACACTGATATTGGCTGTCAAAAAACCAACCAATATTTTGAAAAAACTGAGCACAGTGTTGCATATTATGCCCACTATGCTCGTCATCGTTCCCATTTTATTTCTAGTTTTACTATTTATATCTATCATTGTAGTTAAATATGTTACTATCCTTATAGTTTGTTACAAACTCTTTAGAACTGTTTGAACCGTTCTCATATCACATTTGCCATCATAGTTTTGCTTAAAATATCTCATGACAAACGGAATACTTCTATCCTCCAAAGAAAGAATAACTGCTTTTACTTCTTCTTCAGACATCATCTGTGGAAGAAATCCTTCAAGAACCTTTCTCTGTGCAAGAATTTTTTCTGATTCAGCTGTGTTTCCTACTTTTCCATAGTTTTCTGCCTCTTCAGTCAATTCCTTTATTGTTTTTTGCAAAATTCTTACCATCTCTGCATCATCAACAGACTTTCCACTTGTTCTAGCATCTATTGTTGCTTGTAAATGTTTGTTCAACACAACACCATAAATTGCTCTAAGGTTTGAGTCTCTGTCACGCATCGCTTGTAAATTTGCTTTCTTTATCTCTTCTATTATCATATTAAATCTCACCTTTGGCTTTCTGATACACGTACTTTGATGGATGATTCAAATAATAATCCTCAAGGTTTTCCACGTTACATGTTCTCTTTCCATCTTCTATTTCTTTTATTATGGTATAAACTCTCTCGTTAACTGGTGCAATAGAATCAATTCTTCTGGATACTTTTACAATATATCCATTTAAGTAATCAACTTCTGTTGGTTTCTTATTTTCTATCGCTGCCAAGTCGGCTGGAGTAACATACTCATTGTTTTTTATGATTCTCTTAATCATTTTGTTTCTATATAATCTTCCACCAAATCCTGCTTGTGAAAACTTGTAGTAATCTAAAACAGCATCAAATGGTTCTATTTCAAGATTTAATCTTTCAGCAACTTCAACTGCTTCTTCAACTATATCTTCCATTATCTTTTTACTATTTGGTTGCTTTAACACGCCTCCAACAGTCAATCCGGACATTGCGCCTAACGATGAAACAACTGCATTCATTATCATTCTAGAATATACTGTTCCAAGAATATTTTTTGTAACTGCAGTAGGAGCGATTCCTGAAAGCATCTGTTGTACAGTATCCAACAACTGATTGTCTTTGTCGTTGTACATACCAATCTGCATTCCACCTTTCTTAAGAACTTCCATTTTTCCCATGTTGTGTCTAACTGCCGTCCAGTCAATAACCAAACCAATTACTTTGTCAATAGGAACAACCGTGGAAATTTCATCAACGTTCATAACATTTTGAACACAGACAAATACTCCATTTGGCTTTAAGAATGGCGCTGATTTTCTAAGACATTCTGCAACATCTTGTGCGCGCGTAAGAATAAATATGATATCTTTTTTGCTCGTGAATGCGTCTGCTCCTGGAACTGATGGAACCAATATAGTTCTGTTTCCAAATTCACCAGTAATATCCAAACCAACACAGTTTCCTAGGTTTATTTGGCTTTGGTGACGACGAGCCAATTCAATGTCATATCCTTTTTCTGCAAGCATTGCGGAAACAACTCCCCCAATAGCACCTGCACCAACAATACCAACTTTGATTGCTTCTGCCATAAAAATTCCTCCTTGGCTGAGTTTTATTATACCATATATTCACTATGAAAGTCAAACAGTGAAACGATTATTTTAATGGCTTTATAAACAATTTTAGTTGTCAAAAAACAGGCTAATTATGGGAATTTTTTATTTATAATATTTCCTTTATTG
>CAYJCC010000092.1:0-3042 GCA_964368655.1 uncultured Lachnospiraceae bacterium
ATTTTGTGTAAAGTGAACAAAAAAAATAACAATATGTTGTTGTTTGAAAAAAACATTGACACAATATGTTGTGGTGTGTTAAATTATTGCTAACAATAAAAAACGGAGGAAAATATGGTTACGAGAGTATTGAAGAGAGACGGGACAGAGCAGGAGTATAATGAGGAGAAGATTGCTAAGGCTATTTTTAAGGCAGTACAGGCTTGTGGTGGAAATGATTTTAATCGTAGTTTGGAATTGGCACAAGAAGTTACAGGAATTGTTAACTTGAGATTTGAGAATAAAATGCCAACGGTTGAACAAATACAGGATATTGTTGAAAAGGTTCTTATTGAAAATAAGCACGCACAAGTAAGTAAGGCTTATATATTATATAGAGAAAAAAGAAGTCAAGCCAGAGAGCATAACGCTCTTATTGGTGCAACTATAGATATGTTTGACCAATATTTGGGAAATGACGACTGGGCAGTTAAGAACAATGCAAACATGCAAAAAAGTGTTGCTGGTCTTAATAACTTTGTTCGTGAAGAGTTCACAAAGAATTATTGGCTTAACGAAGTATATCCTCGTGATATAAGCGAGGCTCATTCTAGTGGAGATATTCATATCCATGACCTTGGGTTCTTTGGACCATATTGTGCAGGTTGGGACGCAAGGCAGATTCTTTTGGAAGGATTCTGTGGTTGTTCCGGAAAAATCGCAAGTAAGCCTCCAAAGCATTTGAGAAGTTTCCTTGGAATGATTACAAATAGTACATTTACAACACAGGGAGAGACTGCTGGTGCTCAAGCATGGAGTAGTTTTGATACATATAGTGCTCCATTCATCAGAGCAGACAATTTGAACTATCAACAAGTAAGACAATGTATACAAGAATGGATATTTAATATGAACGTTTCTACTAGAGTTGGTTTCCAAACACCATTTAGTAACATTACTTTGGATATTAAAGTTCCAAGTACGTTAAAGGATATCCCTGTAATCATTGGTGGGGAGTATCAAGATACAACCTATGGTGATTATCAGAAAGAAATGGATATGTTTAACTTGGCGTTCTGTGACGTTATGAGTGAGGGAGATGCTCAAGGAAGAGTGTTTACTTTCCCTATTCCAACTATCAACGTTACTAAAGATTTTGATTGGAATGGCGAGGTTGCAGATAGCATCATGGATATGACATGTAAATATGGTATTCCATATTTCGCTAACTATATCAACTCTGACCTTTCACCAGAAGATGCTGTTTCAATGTGTTGCAGATTACGTCTTGATATACGTGAATTGAGAAAAAGAGGTGGTGGATTGTTCGGAAGTAACCCTCTGACCGGTTCTATTGGGGTTGTAACCCTCAATTTACCTCGAATTGGGTATTTGTCCGATACAAAAGAAGAGTTCCTTGAGAGGGTTGGAAAGCTCTGTGACATAGCAAAGACAAGTTTGGAACTCAAGAGAAAAGTTGTTGAAGATCAAACAGATAAAGGATTGTATCCATATTCAGCTCATTATTTGAGAGATGTAAAGCAAAGAACAGGCAAATACTGGGCAAACCACTTTAATACCATTGGATTGAATGGAATGAATGAAGCCTTGATAAACTTCATGGGAAAAGATATTTCAACTCCAGAAGGACGTGATTTTGCTATTGAAATAATGAACTATATGAGAGCAAAAATGCAAGATTATCAGGAAGAAACTGGAAACATTTACAACCTTGAAGCAACTCCAGCAGAAGGTACAGGTACTCGTTTTGCAAAGATAGATAAGAAGAGATATCCAAATATCATGACTGCTGGAAATGAGTTCCCAATTTATACAAACTCAACACAGTTGCCAGTTGAATATACCAGTGATATATTTAAGGTTATAGAGAATCAGGACGAACTACAGTCTCTCTATACAGGTGGAACAGTTCAACACTTGTACCTTGGAGAGAAGATTGAAGATAAAAATGTTGCAAAGATGCTCATAAAGAAAATCTTTGAAAAATCAAAAATGCCATATATTTCATTGACCCCAACATTCAGTATTTGTCCAATTCATGGATATATTAAGGGAGAGCACTTCCAATGTCCAGAATGTGGTGCAAAAACAGAAGTTTGGAGCAGAATAGTTGGATATTTGAGACAAATAGAAAACTTCAACGATAGCAAGAAAGAAGAATACATGAGAAGAACAAAGTTTGTAATCGATCCAAAACAATTGGAAGGTACAACATTATAAAACATGGAGTGTGTGAGATTCACACACTCTATTTTAATAGGAGACATGATGGAAATTGCAGGATTTATCGTTAACTCGTTTGTAGATTATCCGGGGAACATTGCGAGTGTGGTGTTTACTCCAGGGTGTAATATGAACTGTTGGTATTGCCATAACCGAGACATTATCTCCGAGACAAAAGGTGGATATGATGAAGATAAAATATTATCTCTTATATCCGAAAGGAAGACCTTTTTAGATGGGGTGGTTATAACGGGTGGAGAACCTACTTTGCAAAAAGATTTAATTGCATTTATTGAAAAGATAAAAAAACTCGGATTAAAGGTGAAACTAGATACAAATGGCACAAACTTTTCTGTTGTCAAAAAACTGGTGAAAGAAGGTCTTTTGGATTACATTGCAATGGATATAAAGGCGCCATTTTCAAAATATAATATAGTTACTATAGTTAAGGATATTGAAGAGGTTAAGAAAACTGCACATTATATCATGGGGTGTGGTGTTGAATATGAGTTTAGAACTACCTTTGCACCAAACCTAAAAGAGGAAGATATTGTTGAGATATGTAAAGGACTAGAGGGGTGTGAAAACTATGCTCTTCAAGGGTATCAAGTTCCAAGTTATCTAGATAGCAACAAGGTTCCACCTCATAAAAACTCTTTATTTTTAGACGCTCAAGAAAAAGCGAAAAAATATGTCAAGAATTTCATAATTCGTAATATTTAACTAAATAAGTTGATTATATGCTTTACCAAATAAATACTTAATTTTATTGTGAAAAACCTTAAATTAAAGTATAATAAAGGTGGAGCATATTTTATG
>CAYJCC010000093.1:0-2982 GCA_964368655.1 uncultured Lachnospiraceae bacterium
GCCTCAGATAGAGGCTTTCATTTTAAGAAAAATATAATTATCTTTTAGAAGCAGTGATTGCTGCTTGAGCGGCTGCCAATCTTGCGATTGGAACTCTAAATGGTGAACATGATACGTAGTTGATTCCTTCGTTATGTGCAAATTGTACACTTGAAGGGTCAGCACCTTGCTCTCCACAAACTCCACACTTGAAGTCTTTTCTTACGGCACGAGCGTTTTTAACTGTCATGTCGATAAGTTTTCCAACACCGTTTTCATCAATTCTTACAAATGGATCGCTTTCAAGAATCTTTTTATTGAAGTATTCTGTCAAGAATCTACCTGCATCGTCTCTACTGAAACCGAATGTCATTTGAGTCAAGTCGTTTGTACCAAATGAGAAGAAGTCTGCTTCTTTTGCAATTTGATCAGATGTTAATGCTGCACGTGGAATTTCAATCATGGTACCAATTTGATATTCCATATTGATTCCTGCTTTTGCGATAAGTTCATCTGCAGTCTTTTGGATAAGTGATTTTACATATCTAAACTCACGGATTTCCCCTGTAAGTGGAACCATTATTTCAGGTTTAACGTCCATTTTGTGCTTCTTTACACATTCAATAGCGGCTTCAATAACAGCTGTTGTTTGCATAATTGCGATTTCAGGCATAACTACTGCAAGACGACAACCACGGAATCCCATCATTGGGTTAAACTCGCTAAGTCCGTCAACAGTATCCTTAATTTCTTGGAATGTCTTGCCCATTTCTTTAGCAAGTTCCTTTTGCTCGGCAGCTTCATGAGGTAAGAACTCATGTAGTGGTGGGTCCAAGAATCTAATAGTAACTTCTTTACCCTTCATAACTCTGAATAATGAGATAAAGTCTTGTTTTTGAATAGGAAGAATCTTGTCAAGCGCTTTCTTTCTCTCTTCAGATGTCTTTGAAAGAATCATTTCACGCATTGCCTTAATTCTGTCAGCTTCAAAGAACATATGCTCTGTTCTGCAAAGTCCGATACCAGATGCTCCAAGTTCTAATGCTTTCTTTGCATCTCTTTCATTGTCTGCGTTTGCTCTAACTTTTACAACTGCAAGTTCATCTGCCCATTGCATGATTGTTGCAAAGTTTCCAGATATTTCTGCTTCTTTTGTTGCAACTTTCTCTGCATAGATATTTCCGGTAGAACCATCAATACTGATGAAGTCCCCTTCTTTTAATGTCTTACCTGCAAGAACGATTTCTTTCTTTTCTTCTCTAACGCTTAATTGTTTACATCCTGCAACACAGGCTGTTCCCATTCCACGAGCAACTACGGCTGCGTGGCTGGTCATTCCACCAGTAGCTGTAAGCACCCCTTGTGCAGCAACCATCCCCTCGATATCTTCTGGGCTTGTTTCACTTCTAACAAGAACAACTGCTTCGCCTTTCTCTTTCATAGCTTTTGCTGTCTCTGGAGTAAGAACGATCTTTCCACAAGCAGCACCTGGGCTTGCTGGAAGTCCTGTTGCTATAACTTTTGCTTTCTTTAATGCTGCTGGCTCGAACATTGGGTGAAGCAAACTGTCAAGAGTTCTTGGGTCTACCTTCATCAATGCTTCTTTCTTTGTCAACATTCCAGACTCTACAAGGTCAATAGCAACTTGTAATGCAGCTGTTGCTGTTCTCTTTCCATTTCTTGTTTGTAACATATAAAGTTTTCCATTCTCAATAGTAAACTCCATATCCTGCATATCTTTATATGCTTTTTCAAGTTTATGGCAGATAGCAACAAATTCTTTGTAAACTTCAGGGTTTTGCTCTTCCATATGAGAAATTGGGCTTGGTGTTCTAACACCAGAAACAACGTCCTCTCCTTGAGCATTCATCAAATATTCTCCGTACAACTTGTTTTCACCAGTAGATGGGTTTCTTGTAAATGCAACACCTGTTCCACTGTCTTCTCCCATGTTTCCGAATACCATCATTTGTACGTTAACAGCAGTTCCCCATTCATAAGGAATGTCGTTCATACGTCTGTAGATATCAGCTCTTGGGTTGTTCCATGAACGGAATACGGCTTTAACAGATTCCATAAGTTGAACTTGTGGGTCCTGTGGAAATTCTGCTTTCTTAATTTTCTTATATACTGCTTTAGAAGCTTTAACCAACTTTTTCAAGTCTTCAGCATCTAGGTCTGTATCCTTTTCAACACCCTTTGCTTTCTTAATCTTATTCATTTCGTCTTCAAACAAATCTTTGTCAATATCCATTGCAACGTTTGAGAACATCATAATGAAACGTCTGTAGCTATCATAAGCAAATCTTTCGTTGTTAGTTAACTTTGCTAAACCTTCAACAACTTGGTCATTTAATCCAAGGTTCAAGATAGTGTCCATCATTCCTGGCATACTAGCTCTTGCGCCACTACGAACAGAAACCAATAATGGATTCTCTACGCTACCAAACTTCTTCCCTGTAATTTTTTCGGTCTTTGCTAAAGCTACTTCAATTTGCTTTTGGATATCACTGCCGATACTCTCGTTATCCTTGTAATATCTTGTACAAGCTTCTGTGCTAATTGTAAATCCTTGAGGAACAGGCAAACCCAAATTGGTCATCTCTGCCAAGTTTGCGCCCTTTCCACCAAGAAGATTCCTCATTTTAGCATTTCCCTCTTTGAACAAATAAACATATTTCTTTCCCATATTTTCTCCTTGTATTTTGTTTATCTATTGTGCTTTTGAAATTTTTTGTTCTTTTTTTCGTTATAAAAGTTTAAACAAAATTCTTTCAAGTTCAATGACAGGTCTATTATATCGCGTTTCAATTTATAACACAAATGAAATGAATAAAAAAGTGGAAAAATTTCCCACTTTTATTTGTTTTTACCAAGTTTTTACGTAGAATCTTGACAGACTTTTGACTAATCTTTTTTATAATAATGAGTTAGGCTGGAATTGCTTGAATTCTACTTGCATAAGCAGCCCAATTCGTTGCTGTTTTATACGCATCTACAGAG
>CAYJCC010000094.1:0-2920 GCA_964368655.1 uncultured Lachnospiraceae bacterium
CATAATAAATACTATATCTCTTGACAATATTGTTCATTTTTGATATACTATTTAAAGTTAGATGTATAGATGGTTGCGTGGAAACACGAGGAAAGTCCGAGCATCGCAGAGCAAGGTGACGGCTAACGGCCGCTGGGGGCAACCCTAAGGAAAGTGCAACAGAAAATTACCACTAAACGAGTTATAAAATTTGTTTTAGTAAGGGTGAAAATGTGAGGTAAGAGCTCACAAACTGGTTAGGTAACTAGTCAGTAGTGTAAACCCCACCTGATGCAAGATAGAGAGATGTTATAACGCTGCTCGCCAGTCTCTCGTTACATCGCTTGAGCGTATTGGTAACAATACGCCTAGATAGATAACCATCTGAAAAACAGAACTCGGCTTACGTATATCTAACACCAAAAAAAACACGGAGAAATCCGTGTTTTTTGGTTTTTATTATTCAAAGGTTATTAAAACAAATTATCTTCAGTTTTATCGTCCACGTGTAATCATCGAAGCATAATTACTCCAGTTTGCTGCGGCTTTATACGCATCTACCTGCGTTGTATCAGTAGACTCTGACCACACATAAATATTTCGTAAAGTAGAAGGGAATGGCTTGCCATCGTCGATAGTGAGAACCGGAGGCGTTGTTGATGTAAACTTCAAAGTTGTTATACCAGTGTTATAAATATCTGCTGTCCTCAAGTTTTCTAGTTTCTCATAAAATTTTAATGTGGTCAATGCCGTACACCCACCAAAAGCAGATGTTGCCTCCAACCTTTCTAGAGAAAACGGTAATCTTATATCGGTCAATGAAGTCAAATCGCTAAATCCTCTGCCAGAAATCATTTTAACCCCTTCAGGAACAGAAATGAATTCTACTGCAGTTGTTGTAGTGAACGACTCAATTTCTGTTACTTTATATGAAACTTCGTTAATAATAATTTCAGATGGAATAACAACATTTACTCCCGTTCCTCTATACCCTGTTATTTTTGCTTCCCCAGTTTCTGAACTGTACGAAAAGGTAAAATTACTTTGTTCGCAAGTGTTCTCAAATATAGCAGAAGCATTGGTTGTCCATTTAGTCTGATAGTTAGATAAGTATTCACCTTGTACAAATATTTTTGTAGAAACGTCAAAATTGTTAGTACCATATAATGTAGCAGCATCACCTTCAAAAATTACGACGTCTAAATTTTCACTATTATCAAAAACTCCACCTTTGATGCTACTTATATTTGACCCCATATAAAAGCCTTGTCCTATCGACGTTACATTTTCTGGCACAACAATTCTTCTTAAATTATCACAGTTGTGAAACACTTCAGGGCCTATCTCTGTTACCGAAGCTGGAATCTCTATTTCTTTTATAGCAGTGCGTCTAAACATAGCAGCTTTTAACTCTGTCAGATTTTGAGACAATTTTACCTTTTCAAGTGCAAAACATTGGTCAAAAACCATGCCTTCTGAAGAAAGGGAGTATCCTCCTATTGTTATGGTCATTCGAGGGCCTAGCGCTGTTACACTGTTTGGAATAATTACCTCTTTTAGTTCTCTACATTCACAAAAAGCAGCAGTTCCTATGCTAGTCACTCCCGAAGGAATTTCTATTGCTTGCAACTTCCAACAATGTGAAAATGCCTCAAATCCTATATAATTAACGGTCGCCGGTATTGTTATATTCTCTAAAGCTTGACAACAACTAAAAGTTCCACTTTCAACACGTTTAACCCCATATGGTATATTTATATTTTTTAATGCAAGACAATCATAAAAACATGCTCCTCTATCAAAAAGATTTTCTGAAATTGTTATCGCATTTGAACCCAACTTTTTTATGCTATTTGCCAATCTTATAGTCTCAATATATCTACATTCTGCAAATGCCACTGAACCCAAGGCAGAACCACCAGTCACATAAACTTCAGTCAAAGACTCTGGCGCTTGTTCATTTGCTGTGGCTGGGTTAGACATGTCATTTCCAAAGAAATAACCTAAAATGTTATTCATCGTAATGCTAGTATTTGGTCCCAAGAACGGTGTGGAAAGTTTGGTTATAGTAGTACACCCAGTTAATAAGTTTGTTCCTATCTTTTTCACATTGTTTGGGATTACCAAAGATTTGATCTGTACTGTGCCACCTGAAATTGTGTCAGCAAAAATACCAGGATATAAATCGGTTACTGGAACAACACCTTTCGCTGAATCGACAATAGCATTTGGTATTTTGATGTCAACGTCTGTACCTGTATATTTTAATATAACAGCTTTTCCCCCAATAATCTCATAATCGAAGAATCTTTGAGGAGTCGCCATTTGTACATATATTTTTTGATCACTAGTAATAACAAATGGATTGCTTTTTGTGTTTACCATTTGTTCATCTGAATATACCCCACAAACTGCCGTCCCATTAAATTTCACATAATCATCTATATTAAAAGAGTCTCCTACCGGCATTTTTATTTGTAAGACCTCTTCCCCTAGTCCGTAAATAGAAATATTCGCATTGGTGACAAACCTGCCATAAATGTTCATATCGTTTCTTAAGTTTGTTGGATTAAGTCCTATAGTCATGCCAACATTTGTATACCAACCTTTGAAAACGGTCTAGTTTGTTGTTTCATACTTCAATACTTGACTTGATGCATCAAAATCTTCTATCGCTGGTTTATATTTATAATCCACAACGCTTCCGTCTGGAAAGTTCAAATGTATTGTGTATACTGTATTTGAAGTGATTTCATCTGGGTTTTCTGGGTCATCTCCCGGCTTTTCCCCACTGAAATAAAAATGGAGTTTCCCATCTTCAAACCCCATATAGCCAAAACTATATAATCCCAAAGCAACAGATAAAAGGGCTATGGCAACCACACAAACAGATATTATTATGCTTTTCCAAATCTTTCCTTTCATTAAATCCCCTTTATAT
>CAYJCC010000095.1:0-2894 GCA_964368655.1 uncultured Lachnospiraceae bacterium
CTCTTCCTTTTCTCATTTGCAAATAAACAGCAAAAGCACCGATGATTGTTGTTAATAGCGTTGCCAAAGAAATAATTTTAGACCCTATATCGTCTATAAACACCGAAATAATAACACCTAAAAATATAAGCGAAACACCTAGAATTGTTACAATCTACCCCGAATATTTTCTCCTCATTTGTTACCTCTTTATTTTCATATTTTATAACTTAATTTATCATAAAATTTATTATTTATCAAATAAAAAAGCACAACCTTTTAGTTGTGCTTTATTTTTTATTGTTCGTTCTTTCGTCTGAAATCTTCACGTCCACGTTGAGTGTGGTTTAATATTATTTTTCTTATACGCAAACTCTTTGGAGTAACTTCCAATAATTCATCATCGTTTAAGAATTCCAAACTTTCTTCGAGAGTCAATGGCTTTACTGGTTCAAGACGTAACGCATCGTCAGAAGAAGATGATCTTGTGTTTGTTAAATGTTTGGTCTTACAAACGTTAACAACAACGTCTTGTCCCTTTGGGTTCATACCCACTATCATTCCTTGGTACACTTTCGTTCCCGGAGTTATAAGCAACTTGCCTCTGTCTTGCACATAGAATAAACCGTACTGTACTGCTTCACCGTTTTCATAGGCAATGAGTGCACCAAAGTTTCTACGTTCAATGTTTCCCTTGTATGGTTGATAAGAATCGAATACGGCGTTCATGATTCCCTCACCCCTAGTATCTGTCAAAAACTGGCTCTTATATCCAAATAAACCTCTAGTTGGAATCAAAAACTCAAGTCTAGTACGAGTCTCTTTGCTGTTCATAGAAACAAGTTCACCTTTTCTGTTTCCCATAGCACTCATAATGTTTCCGACACTATCAACTGGAACGTCAATTACAAGTCTGTCAATAGGCTCATTCTTTACGCCATCAATTTCTTTATATAAAACTCTAGGCATACTTACTTGGAATTCATAACCATCACGACGCATATTTTCAATTAAAATTGAAATGTGCATTTCTCCACGGCCAAGAACTCTAAAGGTATCAGAACTGCTGGTGTCGAATACTCTTAAACTCAAATCTTTAAGAGCCTCTTTCATCAATCTGTCTCGAAGGTGTCTGCTGGTACAATATTTTCCTTCTGTTCCTGCAAATGGGCTATTGTTTACCATAAAATGCATTTCAACACTTGGCTCAGATATTTTAACAAAGACAATAGGTTCTACTTTAGATGGATCGCAAATGGTGTCCCCAATAGTAACTTCTGAACTTCCTGCGATACATACAATATCCCCCACTTCAGCAACTTCAATAGGAACTCTCTTCAAACCTGTAAAGCTATATATTCCTGTAACCTTGAAAGAAGCTTTCTTATCCTCATGAAAGTTACATAGTGCCACTGTTTGGTTGACTTTTAACTGTCCTCTTTCAACTTTACCAACAGCAAGTTTTCCTAAATAGTCATTATGTTCGGTTGACGAAACCAACATTTGGAATGGAGCCTTTGCATCTCCGTCTGGTGCTGGAATATAATCCAATATTTTATCCAAAAGAGGTTGAAAATTGTTTTGGAGATGTTTTTCATCTTCTCCACAAACACATTCTCTTGCTGAACACAACATAAATGGGCTATTTAACTGGTCATTAGTTGCATCTAATTCAAGTAAAAGCTCAAGGACTTCATCTTGCACCTCCGAAATACGTGCGTCTTTCTTGTCTATTTTATTGATTACTATAATAACCTTATGATTAAGTTCAAGCGCCTTTTGTAAAACAAATCTTGTTTGTGGCATTGGACCTTCAAAAGCATCAACTACCAACAAAACTCCGTCTACCATCTTTAATACACGTTCAACTTCTCCACCAAAATCAGCATGTCCTGGGGTGTCAACGATATTTATCTTTGCTCCCTTATACTGAATTGCTGTGTTTTTACTCAAAATAGTAATCCCTCTCTCCTTTTCGAGAGCGTTACTATCCATAACTCTATCTTCTACTACTTGGTTCTCACGAAAAACGCCACCTTCTTTCAAAAGTTCGTTAACAAGACTTGTCTTGCCGTGGTCTACGTGGGCTATTATTGCTACATTTCTTACGTTACTCATTTACTTATCTCCAAAAAATACAATGTAGAGTGTAGCACAAAAAGAAATAAATTGAAAGGGTTTGACAAAGAGTTTTTGAAAAAAGTTGTTCAGACACTTCTAAACAACTTTTATATCATTATTTTTTATTTGCTTCAAAGTTTGTAAAATCAAACATTTTCTTTATTTTGCTGTATGGATATATATCTTTTTTATCTATATTTCCGATTACTGCAAAGTAAACATCATTAGTTGAACAGAATAACTTTCTCATTGTCTCATTTGCCTCTTCTAAGGTAATGCTTTTCAATATTTTCTTATACTGCCCATCTTTTGGGAAAGATTTATAATTTCCCCAATATTCACTCATCTTATCTGGGACATATTGTGGAGAACTTATAGCCTTATCCTCATCTAACAACCTAGTTTCCCTCAACGACTCAAATGCCTCTTTGTCAAGTCCTTCTACTAAAGTCTCTTCTACTACCTCACGTAACAAATCTAGACATTTGTTTACCCTTTCTTTGGTAGTTTCTAGTCCAAATCCGAAAAAGCCATTTTTTCTAAATCTTCTCCTTCTAGTTTGAGAAGAATAAGTTAAACCATTTTCATCTCTAAGTTTTTTGAAAATTTTTCCATCTACAGAACCAAGAATACTTGAAACCATTCCCTTTACGATTTCTTCTCTAAAATTTTCAATCTCCATGTTGTTTTTAATCACAAGATTGACTATAACTCGACTCATGTCTGATTTATGGATTAAAAGCATATCAGGTTTACCATTAATTACGACAGAATCCACGTCCACTATCTTTGGT
>CAYJCC010000096.1:0-2812 GCA_964368655.1 uncultured Lachnospiraceae bacterium
AAACAATATATAACAATAAAAAACGGCTATTATTAGCCGTTTTTTATGTTTTAATAAATTTTGTTTTATAGAGTTCTATCAAGGTTTTTAATAAACTCTTCAGCACTTTGTTCTCCTGTCAAATCTGTACTTGAGAGAACTTCTCTGTGCTCTTCTTCATCGTTGTCAGGGTCATGCTCAAACATGTATTTTACAGTACTTAAAGCGTCGATATGAATGAACGTTCTTCCAATAGCACTTGATATGAAGAAACAGTCACCACGACCAGCACTAACAATGTTATCTTGCTCGTCGTTGTTGATTCCACCAGCGTTACGATATAAAGCTATAAGGTCGGTGATATCTGCAGGCGCGAGGGAGAATATCATAGAGTACTGACTTGCGTTGATAACGGCTGTACTTTGCTGTGCGATTTCTTCAGAACCAACGAAGTCTTTAATGTTCTGTGTACATACAATTTGCATACCACGATATTTACGAATACGTTTAGCCATCTGTGCCATAAATTCCAACGCAACAGGGTACTTCTTGTTAATGAACACGTGCGCCTCGTCGACAGCCACTATAATACGTCTGTAGTCATCTTCGTACATTTTCTTTAACTTTTCTTTTTTAGCGTAGTAGGTGTCGTTAAAGTCCTTATTTTTGGTGATTTCGTTCATCAAATATTTGAAGACAAGCAACATCTGTGCCCCTGCTATCGATTCGTTTCCACCGTTAAGTAATGAACGGAAGTTGAAGCAGACAAAGTTTTCATTTGTTTCAATAGAGGTTGGACCATTCCACAAGTTACTGTTACGTCCACCGGAAGCAAACTTGGAGATATAAATTTTCATTGTTTGCAAGTTCTGTTTGTGGTACTCATCTTTTTCTGTCTTGAGTTTATCGTCAATCAATTTCATTAAGTCATCAAAGATAGGGTAGTCCGTTGGTTTTAGCTTGGTCAAGTTGGTACTATTATCAATGCCTTTACGCTTGTAAAGTTCAACAACCAAAGCATTTAACTCTTCAAATGGGTCAGCTGCGATACCGAACAAAATTATTCTAAAGAACTGTTCCAAGAACTGCAAATGTGCGTTGTAACTATCGTCATCTTCTCCCTCATCTGCTTGAAGAGTGGTGAAGATATGGAATGGGTTAAATATACCATTCACACTACTACCAACGTCGATAAGTTTACCACCAAGGTTTTTACACAATGAGTAATACTCACGTTCAGGGTCGAGAATGAATATACGTGTGTTATCGGCTGCGAGGTTGGCAAGAAGTGTCTTTGTTGCGAAGGATTTACCAGAACCAGACTTTCCAAGAACAACCATGTTACTGTTAACACGTTCGTTATTTCTTTCAAAGAAGTTGATGAAAGCAGGGTATCCACTACTCAAACTAACACCTACATAGAAACCACGTTCATCTTGTAAGTTGCTACTTACCATAGGGAACATAGCGGCCAAACTGCTGGTATGAATACTACGGCAATAGTTTTTCATTTGGTCAAGTCTACTTACGTTTGCTGAAACGAAAGCATCTATCTGACGACCAAAGTTTTCTGTGTATTTGAAACCGTTTTGTTTCAATACAGCACGAACTTCTTTTTTCTGACTTTCTTGAGCACAAACGTGAATATTTGTCTCAAACAAGTTTTCATTGTTATTTTTAAGGCTTGTCAACAATTCCTTTAAGGTATCATACTGTGTTTGGTTTTCAATCTGTCTACTTTGTTTTCCACCTTTATTTATCTTGATTTCCATTTCCATCAAGCTTTTATCGAGGATTTTTTCAGCTTTTAATCTGTCCATAGGCTCGATATTTACGGATACACGACAGTTATCCAATTCAAACAAAGGATATGCCCATGCATTAGGAACTTCAATAGGATAATCAGAAACGGTGAATGTTCTGTATGGAACCTTGTCAACCTCTGTTGCAAAAACCTTAAATTTGATATGTTCTGGCATTGCCCACTTAACTTTTTGGTCTGGGGTCAAATAATCAAGTTCACGTTCGTCAAATGTGTCTTGGAAGGTAGATTTTAAGAACGCGAACAATTCGTCGTTTTCAAGCACTGTAGAGGTTATAGGAGTAACGCTGGCACTCAATGATGCAGCGATACCAGTAACTGTAGATTCAAGACTGTCTTTATATGAGTCATATACAACCATATAGTAATAAGTCTTCATAACTTTTTCTTCTTCGTTCAAGAAACGGATTGCGTCCAATCTCTCTTGGAATACAGGGGAACGTCTGTCCAACTCGTCTACATTGTAGAAGCCTTTATCAGCCATTTCTACAAGTTCGTTATACTTGTTGTCTTCAATCGTGATTTTACTATCGAAAATCATAGGCTTTTTGGTTTTCATAATGGTCATTCTCTGACCTCTACTAAGTCTCTGAAAAGCCTGTCCGAAAGTGCTTAATACACGTTCCTGTTTGTCTTCTTCAAGCAAGAAGAAATCCAATGGCTCGATTTCCAAAACCATAGCGAAATATTGTCCACTGAAGTCGATAAACTTACCAGTACTAACTCCGGAAAATGGTACAACACGACGAATGTCCTCGTTTTTATTTTTGAAGTCACGGTAATAGTTTTTCTTGTATGCGACAAACTTAAAAATCAACAATACACTGGCATACAGTTTTATGCCGTCTGCTACAGGGATAAATAACATTATCCAAAATGAAATAAATGCCAATCCAATATAAATATGGAAGGGCAGGTTGCTTAAGAATATAAGTAAGGCTAATGCTATACCAATAACTGCGACAAAAAGGTCTGCGAAAGTAAAGTTTTTGTATATCTCCGATTTAACCC
>CAYJCC010000097.1:0-2745 GCA_964368655.1 uncultured Lachnospiraceae bacterium
ATAGAAAAAATAGAATAAAAAGATAATAAAAAAGCCTCGCAATAGCGAGGTTTTTTTGTGCTTATTTTACTGTCATAAATACGTTTTTAATTTTGTTAGCAATTTGTTCTTCCATAAGAGTTTGTCCGTTTCCCAAAAACTTTCTGATATCAACATTTTCTGGGTTAGTACTTAGACTTTCACGAATGCCTGTTGTAAAGGCTAAACGCAAGTCACTATCTACATTGACTTTACAAATATTCATCTTACAAGCTTTCTTTAACATTTGTTCGGGAATTCCACAAGCGCCATCTAGTTTTGCACCAAACTTTTCAGCCTTTTGCACCAATTCTTGGGGGATTGAACTAGCCCCATGAAGAATAAGAGGGAAGTTTGGTAATTTCTTCTGTATCTCTTTTAAGATATCAAATTTTAACTCGGCTTTCCCTTTGAATTTATGTGTGCCATGGCTTGTTCCAATAGCAATTGCAAGACTGTCTACGCCTGTCTTATTGACAAAGTCTACAACCATATCTGGGTCAGTGTATAGGTGAGTAGAGGCTTTAACATCTTCTTCAACTCCAGCAAGAACTCCAAGTTCTGCCTCTACTGTTACGTTCTTTTTATGGGCGTATGCAACGACTTTTTTTGTTAGTTTAATGTTCTCTTCATACGAGAGAGAACTTGCATCTATCATGACGTTTGTAAATCCTAAATCCACTGCTTTTTTGCAGTCTTCGTAACTTTTTCCGTGGTCCAAGTTCCAACATATTGAAACTTTGGATTTTTCACATCTGCCATAAACCATGCCACGGGTAACTGCTTCTCCAGCGTATTTCAATGCACCCGTTGATGATTGAATTATAACAGGGGAGTGCAACTTTTCTGCTGTGTTTATAATGGCGTTTAAGCCTTCCAAGTTAACAAAATTAAAGGCACCAATTGCGTATTCGCCCTTCAAAGCATCTTTGAAAATCTTTTTCGAATTAACTAATCCCATAAAACACCTTCCTTACATGAATATAATACCACAACAACCAAATAAAAAACAACTGAATTACCATTCTTGAATTATTTACATATCTATTTAATTTGTTTGTTTTTTTAGGAGCAATGGGGTATAATTATCATAAGTATTAAAACAATCAAGGAGAAAGCGTATGAAAATCGGGTTTGTTATCCCAGTTATGTCCGAAGTTGACGTTGAACAAATATCAACGAGCATAAAAAGTGCGTGTTCAGATTGTAAAGCAAATTATGAAATAATATTTGCTGTAAATAATCCAATGAATAGCGTGTTCCAAAAAATACGTGAAGTTTTTATTGAAAACGCAAAAATAAGGTCTTTTAGGTCTGATAGAAACGTCGATGAACATAAACTGATAACCATAGCAATGGGAATGTGCGAAAAATACGATGCAACCATCGTTTATTCTGCAAAAGAGGACGTAAATCCTGACGTTATAAAGGCATTTTTGAACAGTTGGCAAGCAGGCAATAAAATTGTTTATTTGAAAAAAGTCTATTCAGGACCAAAAAAATGGTGGCAAGCATTTAAGAATATGTTCTATCGATTGGGAATGAAGATGATTGGAGTTTTCAAGGATAACCTTGCAGAGAATGACATTCAGTTGTTTGATTGTGATGTTGTAAAAACTATCAATCAGTTGCCAGGGAAAAATCAACAGTTAAGAACATTGGACTCTTTTGTAGGGTATGTGACTGACGTTATTTATATGGAAGTAGATAACAAAGCAAAAGTAGACCAAACATATACTGAAAAAACAAAGTCTTATAAAAGAAATGCTGCAGTTGCATATACATTGTTTATACTTGGTTTCTTATGTATGGCCCTAAGTATTGTCGCACTTTGCGTATTAGACTTTCCAGTTGTAGCACACGTTGTACTTTGGGCAGTATTCGCAGTTTGTTGGGTAGTAGCGTTATGCTATTATACAAGAAAAAGATTGCTGTATAGAGCAGGTAAAACCACAGATGGCTCAGAAATTACCATTATGTGTGAAAATTTAGAAAAATACAATATGTAAGGAGAAAAAAATATGGCACAATACAAAGTTGGAATTAACGGATTTGGAAGAATAGGGAGATTGTTATTAAGACTTTCTTTTAAGTTTCCAGAATTACAGGTTGTTGCAGTCAACGACCCATTCATGGACCTTGAATACGCAAAATATATGTTAACTTATGACACTGTACATGGAAGATTTGATGGTACTTGTGAAGTTAAAGATGGTAAATTGGTTGTAAATGGAACACCTATATCTTTCTTTAATGCATTAAATCCTGAGGAAATTGATTGGAAAGGAACTGGTGCCGACTACGTAGCCGAGGCAACTGGTAAATTTACAAAATGTGAAGATGCCGGAAGACATTTGAAGGGTGGCGCTAAAAAAGTTATTATTACTGCTCCTGGTAAAGAAGTTCCAATGTTTGTATATGGCGTTAATGAAAATAAATATACAAAAGATATGACTGTTGTTTCAAATGCAAGTTGTACAACAAACTGTCTTGCTCCTTTAGCTAAGATTATGAATGACGTTTATGGAATTGAAGAGGGACTTATGACAACCGTTCACTCAACAACTGCAACACAGTTGACTGTTGACGGTAGTAGTAAAAAAGATTGGAGAGCTGGTCGTGCAGCAAGTGGTAATATTATCCCTTCATCAACAGGTGCTGCTAAGGCAGTAGGGGAAGTTATCCCAGAATTAAAAGGGAAATTGACAGGTATGAGTTTGAGAGTTC
>CAYJCC010000098.1:0-2721 GCA_964368655.1 uncultured Lachnospiraceae bacterium
AGATATATTTCCCAGTTTTCGTAACTATTTGAAGATTTTTAACTTAAACTTAATGGATTTGTTTCCAAGAAAACTGTAACTTTTTGTTGTTTTATTTCGTTTACGATATCGTATATTTTCTTGAGAATAGCCTCTTCCTCATCTATGGAGAATCTCATTACAACCTGATATCTAAACTTGCTTTTTATTCTGCCAACCGGCGACTTCATCGCTTCTAAGAAGTAAAACTTTTTACCATATTCTACTCTTAATTCTTTCAGTTTTTGGAACAACTCGTGTGTGGTCTGTTTTGCAATATCGTCACTTTCACTGGATAATAAAACTCTCACGACCTTTGCAAATGGTGGGAAGTTTGTAACTTCTCGAAGGTTTATTTCCTTTTCATAAAACCTTTTGTAATCATAGTTTGCAGCAAGTTGATAAACAAAATGCTTTGGAAAATATGTCTGTAAAACGACCTTTCCTTCAAGTTTATCTCTTCCTGCTCTTCCTGCTACCTGAGTAACTAACTGAAAGGTTTTTTCAGTTGAACGAAAATCACAAAAATACAAACTCAAATCTGCATCTAATATTCCAACTAATGTCACTTCACTAAAGTCATGTCCCTTTGCAATCATCTGAGTTCCAACTAGAATCGCTGGCTTGCTCTCACTGAACTCTTTTAATATTTTAGCATGAGCGTCCTTGGTTCTTGTCGTGTCGTTATCCATTCGAAGAATTTTAACTCCTGGAAACATTTCTTTTAACTCATGGACAACCTTTTCAGTGCCAGTATTCCCAAGTTTTAAGTCCGTGCTTCCACACTCTGGACATTTAGTCATAACTCGGTATCTTTTCCCACAGTAATGACATTTTAATTCGTTATCATGCTGATGATAAACTAATGGTACATCACAGTCTTGACACTTTGGGATATACCCACATGTTTTACACATAAGGAAAGACGAATAACCTCGTCTGTTGATGAACAACATAGCTTGACTTTTGTTTTTTACTACCTCGCTCAATTCCTCTAAAAGACGTCCAGAAAAACCACTTGAGTTTCCACTTCTAAACTCACTACACATATCAACCAATTCAATAGTTGGCATATTCTTGTTATTTGCTCTAACTGGCAATTCTAACAACGTGTATTTGTCGTGTACAGCATCATAATAACTTTCAATGCTTGGTGTTGCACTTCCCAAAATCAATGGGCATTTATTGTACTCTCTTCGCATTTCAGCAACTTCGCTTGTAATATATCTAGGATTGGTTTCAGAAATATAGGAGTTATCGTGTTCTTCATCAATGATAATCGCACCCAAGTTTTCCAAAGGAGCAAATATTGCACTTCTTGCCCCAACAACAATTTTCGCCTTGTTTTCGTATATTTTTTGCCATTGGTCAAACTTTTCCCCGTCACTTAATCCACTATGCAATACTGCAATATGCTCTCCAAAACGGTTAATAAATTGATTTACAACTTGAGGTGTTAAAGATATTTCTGGCACCAACATAATTGCTGTTTTTCCATGTGATAAAACTTCATCTATAAGGTGAAGATATATCTCTGTTTTTCCACTTCCCGTTACTCCATGCAACAAGAATGTACCGTAATTCTTTGATATTATGGTGCTTAACACTTTTTCCTGTTGGGCATTCAAAACAACTTTTTTAACTGCAGTTTTTGTCTTCAACGATAATGGTGTTCTTTCCTTGGTTTCGTAGAACTTTTCTACAACTCCCATCTCTATCAACTTATTCAATGCACCATTGCCATACTTCTCTGTGAGACGAGAAAAAGCCAATACTCCATTGTCTGTTAAGTCCTTTATTATGCCCCTTTGAGCACTAGCATTCGTCTTTATTGTAACATTTGCCAAGCCATTTTCTGTAAGTTTAACAAAATACTGACGTACTTCTTTTGTTTTGTTATTTCTTAATTGAGCAGGTATAACTAGACGAACACAATCAACCATTCGAAGATTGTATTGTTCTTTCATCTTATGGCAGAGTCCTATAAGTTCGGGTTTGATAAGAGGTTTTTCGTCCATCATCTTAACTACCGATTTTAACTCTTTGTCATAGTCGCTCGTCTCTTTAATTCCGATAATATAGCCCTCAATGTTTCTGTTTCCAAAAGGCACAAGAACTCTACTGCCAACTGGAATTTCTTGGCCAAGTTGGTAATCAAAAATCTTGTCCACATTGCTATTGCTGACATCTACTATAACTTCTGCTACCATTTTTGACCTCCTTCCCATTTTTAGCTTATTTCCTAATTATTTTTGTACTTTGCATAGTTTTGAAACGACTTTTGCATAGTACTATAAATACAAAAATTCTATTGCGACAGGCAATAGAATTTCCATTTTTTCTTTTATAAATTGTTTAGCAAAGAACGTTGCCGACCTCTATCTCTTCCATCGCCTTGGTTATTTCCTTTACAGGACCTTCAACCTTTAATGCTTGAAGATACTTTGCTCTTTTTCCAACAAGGATAGCCAATTTATATGGATTTCCTATTTTTACTATCAATTTATCGATTGGTGGTTCTAATAACATATGTCATTGCTCCTTTTCTTTTTCTGAATACATACTAGCATAAAAATAGCCGATTGTAAAGCGATTTATTTTAATTTATCTAACAACTCGTCTTCTTTCATGACTTTTACTCCGAGTTGTTCTGCTTTAGTGAGTTTGCTTCCTGCACTCTCTCCCGCTATTACCAAGTCAGTT
>CAYJCC010000099.1:0-2706 GCA_964368655.1 uncultured Lachnospiraceae bacterium
ATTATGAGTTTTTACAAAAAAAGCATGGTTGTCCATGCTTTTCTATATATAAAAACTCGTTTGCTGTCTATTAGATAAGTTCAATAATTGCCATTTCAGCGTTATCGCCTTTTCTAGCACCTAACTTAACTATTCTGGTATAACCACCACCAACTCCCAATTCTGCCTTTCTCTTTGCATACTTTGGAGCAAGTTCGTTAAAGATTTTCTCAATTAAAGGATTCTTGATATCTTCAGTTCTTCCCTTAAATGCTGTTTTACTTTCTTTTGGTGCTCTTTGTTCTTCAATCATGTAAACTTTAGTCATAATTGCTCTTCTTGCTTGTAACTTCTTTGGACCATCATTGATAACTTCTTTTTCAGCTTTAACACCTTTAGCGTCAACTGTCTTCTTAACAACCTTAACTGTATTTTCGTATGTGTTGATTGCTTTTGTTAAGATTTTTTCAACGTAACTTCTAAGGTCTTTTGCTTTTTCAAGAGTTGTTTCAATTTTACCGTTCCAGAGCAAGTTTGTTGCAAGACTACGCATCATTGCTAATCTTTGATCTGTTGGTCTACTAAAATCTCTCATCATCTTTCTCCTTTACTCTTCGTTGTTTTTCAAGCCCAATCCGTATGATTGAAGCTTCTCTTGGACTTCTTCCAAGGAACGTTTTCCTAGATTTTTTACCTTTGCAAGGTCAGATTCTGATTTCTTGATTAAGTCTTCAACAGTACAAATTCCAGCTCTCTTTAAGCAGTTGTAACTTCTTACAGATAAGTCCATATCCTCGATAGTCATTTCAAGTACTTTTGTTTGCTTGTCTTCGTCTCTGCTTACCAATATATCCATTTGGGACATATTTTCAACTAACTCAACAAATAAACCAACGTGGTCTTGAATCAATTTTCCACTAAGGCTGATAACTTCTCTTGCTGAAAGTGTTCCGTTTGTCTCTACTTCAATAGCTAATTTATCGTATTCGATACTTTGTCCAACACGAGTATTTTGTACTGTGTAGTTAGCCTTTTTAACAGGCGAGAACAATGAATCAACTGCGATATATCCGATTGGAGCATCTGCGTCTTTGTTTTGGTCAGCAGAAACATAACCACGTCCACGTCCGATAAATACTTCCATATCGAAAGTACAACCTTCTGCAAGAGTGCAGATTTGAAGTGTTGGGTTCATTATTTCTACTTGGTCATTTGGTTCAAAGTCAGCAGCTGTGATAACAGCAGGACCAGTCTTCTTAATTCTCAAAATTGTCTTAAAATCTAAGTTTGTGTTTGTTGTTTTAACTGCCAATTTCTTGATATTCAAAACGATATCAACAACATCTTCGGAAACTCCCTTAACTGTTGAAAATTCGTGTTGAACTCCGGCAATCTTAATACCAACTGCAGCAGCTCCTGGTAAAGCAGATAGGAGAACTCTTCTCAAGCAGTTTCCTAAAGTGATACCAAAACCTCTGTCAAGTGGTTCAACAATAAATCTTGCAAAACGACCATTGTTCGTTTCTTCGCAAGTAATTTTTGGTTTTTCTATTTCTATCATCAGAAATACCTCTCTCTTTTTATTTTTATTTAGAGTACAACTCAATAATCAAGTGTTCTTGGATATTAAGGTCAATGTCATCTCTTTGTGGTAATGCATTGATTTTTCCTGTTAATGTTGAAGCATTAAATTCCAACCATTTTGGAAGGATAACTTTGACATCTCTAAGTTCCTTAAACATTGGCTTGTCTTTCTTGCTGTCTTTTACAGAAATAACGTCATCAACATCTACCAAATAAGATGGAATGTCAACTCTTTTTCCGTTAACAGTGATATGTCCGTGGTTTACGATTTGTCTACATTCGGCACGTGATGCACCAATACCCATTCTGTAAACAACGTTATCAAGTCTTCTTTCAAGAAGTGACAACATATTTTCACCGACTTTACCACCTTTCTGCTTTTCAGCCATAAAGTAGTATTTCTTAAATTGTTTTTCAAGTAATCCGTATGCGCGTTTTACTTTTTGTTTTTCACGCAACTGCATACCATAATCTGAAACTCTCTTTCTAGCGTCAGCGTGTACTCCTGGAACCTTTGCTCTACGATCTAAAGCACACTTCCCAGATAGACATCTCTCACCTTTCAAGAAAAGTTTACAGCCTTCTCTACGGCACAATCTACAATCTGCGCCTCTATACTTTGCCATATATCATTTTCTCCTTTATTATATTCTTCTACGTTTTGGTGGACGACATCCATTGTGTGGGATTGGTGAAATATCTTTAATCATAGTAATATCCAATCCAGCAGCCTGAATAGCACGGATAGCTGTTTCTCTTCCGTTACCAGGGCCCTTTACGTATACGTCTACACTTTTTAAGCCTAATTCTGCGGCTTCTTTTGCAGCTTTTTCAGCTGTTTGTTGCGCAATGTATGGTGTACTCTTACGCGAACCTTTTACTCCTAAGCTTCCTGCACTAGCCCAAGTTAAAACATTTCCCTTGTCGTCAGTGATAGAGACGATTGTGTTATTAAAAGAAGCGTGAATATAAGCACAACCTTTAGTTTGGTTGATCGTCTTTTTTCTTTTCTTAGTAGTAGCTTTTGTTGTTGATTTTTTAGCAACTGCCATTTTTCAAACTCCTTTATTTATTTTTTTGGTTTTTTGGCCCTAGAAACTGTCTTCTTAGGTCCTTTTCTTGTTCTAGCATTTTGTTTTGTGT
>CAYJCC010000100.1:0-2695 GCA_964368655.1 uncultured Lachnospiraceae bacterium
ATTTTGGACTGTATGACAGCAGCTTGTTCCTCAAGTTTCTTTTGTAATAATGAACTTAAAGATTCTTTTAATTCCTTCGTTCTTGTTGCGTCGCCTGTGGCTATCGCAGCATTAAGGGCAGCATTTTGTTGAGTTATGTTACTATTTAACATTTCTACTTTAATATTTTGAACAACATCTACTTTTGTTCCACCTGTTTGTTGCGCTAGAGCTTCAGCGGATTGAACATCCATTGCCGCTTTAGCTCCAGATCCAACTACTGGAACTCCTTGAACAATTACTGCAGCTCCAGCCCCAAGACCCTCTCTCATGCCTGTGCTTCTTGCTATTGTTGTTCCACCTGCAGTATTAGTTCCACCAATTGTATTGTATTTTGTTGTTTTTGCTGCATACTTTCCATATGATCCAGTTGACATTGCTTTTGCTAATTCAGCCGATCTTTCTTTTGCTGCCTTTCTCTCTTCTGCAGACAAGGAAGCATCATTTTCCCTTCCATCGTAATATACTTTTTCGTCTCTGAGACCCGTATAAACATCAGTGTTTTTAAATGCAGAACGGCCTCCAGTTTTTGCAGCCTGTAAAGCTTGTCTAACATCTGCCTGTGAAGATCTCCCACCTGTTAATTCTTGTATATTTCTTACTTGAGCATAATCAAGACCAGCTCTTTCTGATTGGCGTCTGTGATGAGTATCAGAAGCTCCTCTTACTGCATTAACAGCCTTTGTTCCTCTATCTGCCCATTTTTGTGTAGATTTCAAGTTGCCGCCATCATCAAGTCTGTCAGATGCTTCTTTTGCTTTAAATAATCCACCACCCGTGAAGGTACTCAACCCTTTTGCTGCTGTAGTTCTAAGTTCAGCACTTGCCTTGTTTGCATTTTGCATACGAGATTTTGCTTTTTTACCTTCCTTGTCTGCTAAATCCAATTGATGTTTCTTTTCTTCATCAGATATTCCGGCAGCGTTTGCTTTTGCGGCATGCATCTTTTGAGAAACAGCAGATTTTGCGGAGCCAATTCTGTTTCCTACTAATCTAGCTGCTCCACCGGCAACACCAACGGCACCGCCAATTGCTTTTCCAACACCGGCTGCAGTTTTCTGTCCATCAGCCATAGCGTCATCACCACCAAATAATCCGGAAACTAATCCTGGGGCATCCTTAAAGAAGAGTAGGGCACAGAGTGTTAATAATAATACGACATAACTGTTATATAATCTGTTTGTTGGTCCACCATTAGGGTCAAACAAGTGGATGTTCTGTAATATTGGTAATATCACGAACAACAAGTTTAACGCCACAACTGTACCATAAGTGGCAAGGGCATTTCCCATAAATTTCTTTCGCCATCCAGATAGCCCACTACCATTATCAAATGGATATGTAGCTATTGAGATAGGAACCAACATAAAGTAAATAGCCCCCTTGAATATTCGGTTTATAAGTCCAAATATAGCCATTAACATACAATATGCAGCTAATAATCCACCTGCATATAATATCAAGAAATTGACATCCCTTAATCTGTAGAAACTTTGAACTTGATTTGTTGAGGTATAATCAAATGAAAAGGTAACATTATCAACTGCTGGGTTATTATTCCCAAGTGAAAAAGGCACATAAGCGTCATGGAATTCACTCCAACTATTTGCGGGTCCACCAGTAGTACTGTCTGTTATTGAAGCAAACGAGACGCCTCTAGCAAATAAATCGTCTACAGCGCTTGCAACATATTGTGCAGCTTGGGCAGGGGTGTATCCCGTAGGGATGGTATATCCTGCCTTAACAAGGGCTTTTCCCATATTAGTGCCTTTAAAAGTATCTATATTCAATGATCCTGCACTGCTTAACCAACTGTTGTAAGGGTCTTTTGTGGTTTCTCCACCACCAATTTTCCATTCAGTCTCCAGTTCTCCAACAAATCGGTTTGCTTCCGTGGTTGCAGAGGTGAACACTGCACCTCCTAATTTACCAGAATTACTTGGGTTTGTTGCTCTATCTACAGCTTGTAAAATAAAGTTAGAGGCATATAATCCACCAAAAACTCCGATAGGAACTATTATAAACATAAAGAAACCTTTTATAGCGCTACCAACGATAGCTCCCTTTGTGTTTCCTGCACCTTCAGTGCTATATTCATTTTGTATGATTTTTACTATGGTTCCCATTAATAAAACTGCGATAGAAACCAATACCAAAGCTAAAAATACTTGTAAAACTATTTTCTCACTTAAAACATAGAGGAGGATATCTCCTTCGGTTTGAACAGCACCATCTGCTGTTTCATACCAGATACTTTCAATTCCAGCAAACTTTCTGAACAGCCCTTGAATAAAGTCCACAAGACTAAGCAGGGTGCCACCAATCGAATAGAACACTCCAGCCAAAGATGTTATGATTATGTCAAGAACAAACATGATGATGTTTGCAAAGATTTTAACCAAGAAACCAAATATCGCTTCTAGAACTCCTAAATACATGGAAGTAACTGCCATATTTTTTCCTCCGTGAGAATATACTTTAATTACATTTTACACTATCTTGTGTCAAATTGCAAACATTTATTTGTAAATTCTATCTATTTTTTAATTATTTAGAATACTACGCGTAGCGCGCGTGTGTGAGGAATGAGTAGAAAAACTCCTATAATAAAGGACAAAAGGAGAATAAAATAAATAAATCTTAGAAGGAGCAATGT
>CAYJCC010000101.1:0-2678 GCA_964368655.1 uncultured Lachnospiraceae bacterium
CTTTTAATATCTAGCACATATTATAGCACAAATAGAAGTTCAACAAAACCAAATACAATAAAAAAACCCACCGATTAGGGTGGGGGTTTTTATTTTTTATTATATCACAGAGAATTCTAAAATTAAAACTATTACAAGTAAAAAAAAGATGCCTTGTTGTTAAGACATCTTTATATTATTTAATCAAAATCAATTGCTAATAAGAACTTTTCGTAGTTTTTCTCTTTAGCATCTTTATAACATAGGAATATATCAATAAGAGGCCAAATTCCTAAAGTTAACCAGCCAACTAAAAGTTTTGCAACTCCTAAACCGATATCGCCTATCATGAATCTGTCGATTCCCAATCCTCCCAAGAATATGGACAATATAAGAATCAATATAGGATTATGATAGCTCATCGTGATAACTCTGTCCTTTTGTTTGTCGGTAAGGGTTTTTATTTTGTTGTTAACTGCTGGTAGTTTGTCGTCAGGCATACCATCTTTAAGTTGAAAGAATATTTCGCTATTATCCATGCTGTTCTCCTTGTTTTTATGTATAAGGTTTATATTATATAGTATATCATGTTTACGGTGTAGTTCAAATTGTTTTCATAATAAAAATTTAGATGGGTCAAAAAAATGAAATAAATTATTGGTTCTTTTATCGTTCTAGATTGACAAGCGATATTTTTTGTGAGATAATCAATCATCGTTGAAAGGCACAAGTCTTAGATGACTTGCCTTTTTTTATTATTATAGTTGAAAAGTAAAACTAAGAGATGCGTTGTTTTTGTTGTCAATTTATAAGTGGAACGAATAAGGAGAAAAATGAAATTTACAGAATTAAATCTGTCCGAATCTATGCTCAGGACAGTGGAGAAACTTGGCTTTGATGACGCAACAGAAGTCCAGACCAGATGTATTCCAGAAATTATGCAGGGAAAAGATATTATAGGAAAGTCACAGACAGGTTCTGGAAAAACTTTCGCATATGGAATCCCAGCAGTACAAATGATAGATAAAAATCTTGACGCAGTTCAAGTGTTGGTAGTTTGTCCAACCAGAGAACTTGCACTTCAAGTAACTGACGAACTAAAGAAAATAACTACCGACGCAATAAAGGTTGTTCCAATATATGGTGGAAGCAACATGGATAGACAGATTACAGCAATCAAGAAAGGTGCAAAGATAGTTGTTGGAACCCCAGGTAGATTGATGGACCATTTACGTCGTAGAACGTTAAAGCTCCATGAACTTAACATGATTGTTTTAGATGAAGCAGATGAAATGCTTAATATGGGTTTTAAGGAAGACATCGAGACTATTTTGAAGTCTGCCAAAAGAGACCACCAAACAGTTATGTTTAGCGCCACAATGCCTCAGCAAATCCTTAATTTGACAAAAGAATTTATGCACGACGCTGAATTTGTTGAAATAGGCACAAGATTGCAGCTTGTAAGTACAATAGATCAAAAGTTTGTGTACCATGATAAGAAAGATGCTCTTGTAAAGGTTTTGAAAAAATACAACCCTGGAATAGGTATTGTTTTTTGTAATACAATTCGCATGGTTGAAGAGACTGCTAGATTATTGAAAGACAATGGTATGAGTGTTCTTGAACTACATGGAGACATGAGACAGAGTTCAAGAAAAAGAAATATAACCGACTTCAAAGCAGGTAAGGTAAAAGTGTTAATAGGCACTGATGTTGCTGCCCGTGGGTTGGATATAAAGAATGTTGACTTAATTGTTAACTACGATTTGCCATACGATATAGAATATTATATTCATAGAATAGGCAGAACGGGTAGAGCTGGAAGTCATGGACTTGCCATCTCTTTGATTAGCACACCTACTCAAAGAAAGCAACTCGCTCTTATTGAAAAAGAAACAAATCAGGCAATCGAACAAATTTTGCTCAATGAAGATATTATTGTTGCAGGAGATAAATCCACACATAGTTTGGCTAGAGAAAAAGTTAAGAAAACAAGCGACAAGTCTCGCAACCTTGACAAAAAGACCAAAGATTTTGACAGAAAGTCCGACAAAAATGATAACTTTAAGAGAAGCTCTTTTAGCGAAAAATCACACGAGGACAGATGGTCCCATGAGGAGAGAAAGCCTCGTGAAGAGAAAAGATATTCTTCCGACAAAAAGTCTTTTCGCAAAAAATCTTTTGATAAAAAATCTTTTGATAAAAAACCTTTTGAAAAAAGAGGTGAGAAGAGGGAAATCGAAAAAAGCGAAAAACCTTTCTATGGAATAAAGTTGGGTGGAACAACCTTTAGAGGGAAATCGGACAATAAAAAGGAACGCTCTTTTGAAAAAAAATCATTCGGAACAGAAAGTTCAAAAGATAAAAAATATTCTTCAGATAAGAGAGAAGATAAGAAATCATTTTTTGGAAGAAAAGATTCTATCAAAAAACCTTTTGGTAAAAAGTTCTCTGATAAGAAAAATTCAGACGAAAAATATTCTGATAGAAAACCGTTTGATAGCAAGGGTAAAAAATCCGATTCAAAGAAATTTGGATTTAGGGATAAATCAAAAAAGTCAGAAAAATTTGATGACTTTGAACCAAGAAAAAAGAATAAGAAAGAATCTTTCTTTGAAAGCAAAAAAGATTCTCGCCCTGCGAAGAATTCTGGAAAGAAACCAGCATCTAAGATGCCTAGAACATTAAAGGGTTTCAAA
>CAYJCC010000102.1:0-2660 GCA_964368655.1 uncultured Lachnospiraceae bacterium
ATCTTAAGGTCTCATTTTTTTCTATAACTTGTTATTTTATGGCGTATTATCTAGTTGTTAAAATATTGGGAGAATTTGCTTATACAATAAGATGGTTTCCATATATAATCTTTGACGCTAAATCATTTGGTGCAATTTTGGGGATATCCAACTATCCACTTAGTCTTATTCTTTTAATAATAACTTGTTGTTTAATGTTATTGATCTATTTTTTAATATACTTTTTCTTTATTAAGATTAAAAGAAAGTCAAATACAGTAGAGGAAAAAGAATAGCGATTATATTTTGTAATTTAGATGCAAATATCAACACGTTTATGATATAATCTTACAAACAGGAAAGAAAAAATTCAAAACCACTTAACGGTATTGGGAAACGTTGAAATGGCACTTGTGCTATCTGGAATGAAGAGAAAAGAGAGAAAGAAAATCGCTCTAAAGGCATTGGATAGAGTTGGGATAAAAGACCAGGCAAAGAAAATGCCGAACCAGTTGTCTGGTGGGCAAATGCAAAGAGTTGCAATTGCGCGTGCTATTGTAAACAATCCAGAAATCATACTTGCCGACGAGCCAACAGGAGCATTGGACAGTAAGACCAGTGTTCAAGTTATGGAGATATTGAAAGAGATATCGGCAGACAAACTTGTAATTCTTGTTACGCACAATAGAGAACTTGCAACAAAGTATAGTGATAGAATTGTAGAGTTGTTAGACGGAGAAATCAAAAAAGATAAAAAAATCACAAGGGTAAGTAAGCCAAGTGAGTTAAAGGGAAGTAATATTGAAGGGGAAGTTCTTGCACAGATAGAGACAAGTGGCAAAGTATTGAAAGAAATGCCAGTTGAAAGCAATGTTGAAGAAGTATTCGCTTTGAATAAAGAAAAGAAAAACAAGACTAAAAAAGAAAAGACCAGCATCAGACAGAAAAAGAAAACGTCAATGTCTTTTTTCACTGCACTTTCGCTTAGTTTAAGAAACTTAAGAACAAAAAAGTGGAGAACTGGATTGATTTCCTTTGCGGGAAGTATCGATATTATAGGAATTGCCTTGGTTGCGTCTCTGTCAAATGGTTTTACAAAGTACATAGATAAGATGCAAACAGACGTTTTATCTAGTTATCCGTTGACAATCGCGTCAAGTTCTATGGACATGGGTAGTTTTATGGAGATGGCTGAAGAGGAGAGGTTGACGGAGTTTCCTAGCGATAAAATTGTTAACATAAACAAAATATCAGAGAAATTAGGAAAAATTCAGAAAACAAATAAAATAACTGACGACTACGTAAAAAATGTTGTTGAAAAAATGAACAGCGATTGGTATTACGAGTTAGTTTACGATTATGGAATGGACTTTAACGTTTATCGCGAGGGAGTGTATGGTGGATCAACTGTCTATGTTGAGGCAAAACTTCCAGCAAGCATACAAAGTCTTCAAGATACTTTTCTTTCTGGAACCGGAACGGGTATTTGGCAACAGATGGTAGATAACGATGATTATATCAAAACTCAATATGACGTCCTTGAAGGAAAACTTCCAGAAGCAAAAGATGAAATAATTGTTATGGTTGACAAGTACAACCAAATTGCAGATATCGTTTTATCTGTTTTGGGATTAGATGCAAGCAAAGAAGGTGGATATACTTTTGAAGAAATTATGGCAATGGAATTTTATGTAACTCCAAACAACACCATTTATTCACAAGTAGAAAACAAGTTTGTAAAAGCATCAACTTTAATGGCTGAACCTACGGGAAGTGTAAAATTGAAAGTTGTTGGAATATTGAGACCAAACGAACAAACAGATGTTGGAGTTATGAGTTCTACAATAGGGTATACAAAAGCCCTTAGCGCATACATGAGAGAACAGAACGCCGTGTCGGACATTGTAACTTGGCAAACAGCAAACCCAACCATAAACGCATTGACAGGAGAAGAGTTTGTTGCCAGTGAAATTGATGGGCTTGTTGATGAACAAAGAGCATCTATCATTCGCAAGCTTGGTGGAGCAAGTGTGCCATCTGTTATAAGCATATACGCGAAAGACTTTGACTCGAAGGAAAGTATTAAGGCGTATTTGGACGACTATAACAAAGGTGTTGCAGAAGAAGACCAAGTTCATTATTCTGATTTGATGGGTTCATTTATGACCATTTTGACAAACATTGTTGATATTATTTCATACGTGTTGATAGCCTTTACGTCTATTTCATTAGTTGTTTCATCTATCATGATTGGAGTTATAACATATATTTCAGTGCTTGAAAGAACAAAGGAAATTGGTATCTTGAGAAGTATTGGAGCAAGAAAGAGAGATATCTCAAACGTATTTAATGCAGAGACATTGTCAATGGGCTTGATTTCTGGAATACTTGGTGTAGGTTTGGCATGGATTTTGACATTCCCAGTAAGTGCAATTCTTGAGAAGTTTGCAGGGGTTAAAGGACTTATGGTTCTCAACCCATTGCATGGATTATTACTGATAGCTGTAAGTGTTGTCTTAACATTGATATCCGGACTGATTCCATCAAGAATCGCCGCAAAGAAAGACCCAGTTGTGGCATTACGTTCACAATAAAAACACAAAACAAAAGAGTGGATTTCTCCACTCTTTTTTTGTTGATATTTTATATCGCTTTTATAATTATTTCCACAAACGTTATTC
>CAYJCC010000103.1:0-2583 GCA_964368655.1 uncultured Lachnospiraceae bacterium
GGTTTAATCACAAGCCTAAAATTTTGTTAAAAAAGAAAAGGCAAAATCGCAAATAAAAAGAAACTTAAAATAGAAAAGAGAAAAAAATAAAAAAGACGCAAAACTGCGTCTTTTATTTTATAAGTAGTATTTTTGGACAACCAACTACTAAAATTCACAATTCTTCGGAGTTCTTGCACAAGGTTGAGAATCTCTAATGTTTGATAATCCAGTCACATACATGAGAAGTCTGTCAAATCCAAGTCCGAATCCACTATGAGTCACGCTACCGTATTTACGAAGATTGATATACCAATCATAGTCTTCTGGCTTTAGATGGAACTCTTCCATTTTCTTTAGAAGAACGTCCACTCTATCTTCTCTTTGACTTCCACCAATCAACTCTCCGATTCCAGGGACTAGACAGTCGCAAGCACGAACAGTCTTTCCGTCATCATTCAAATACATATAGAAAGCCTTTATCTCTTTTGGATAATCTGTAACAAATACGGGCTTTTTGAAAACTTGCTCACAAAGGTATCTTTCATGTTCACTTTGTAAATCAGTTCCCCATTTTACTTTGTATTCAAACTTGTCATTGTTCTTTTCTAACAAATTTATTGCTTCGGTATATGTTATATGAGCAAATTCGTTGTCCGTTACATTGTGTAATTTATCTAACAACCCTTTTTCTACAAACTGGTCGAAGAACTCTAGCTCAGTCTTGCAGTTCTCAAACAAATAATTGATAACATATTTGATAAGCCCTTGCATAACCTCCATGTCTCCGTTCAAATCACAGAATGCCATTTCTGGTTCCATCATCCAGAACTCACTAGCATGTCTGGTGGTGTTGCTGTTTTCAGAACGGAAGGTTGGTCCAAATGTGTATACCTTGCCAAATGCAAGTGCGAACGCCTCTGCTTCCAACTGTCCCGTAGGGGTTAAGAAAACATTTTTTCCAAAGAAATCTGTCTCTGGCGTGGCAGTTTCCATATACTTTTTGTCATAAAGTTTATGTGTGGTGACACGAAATACATCGCTACCACCTTCACAATCTGCGCTAGTGATGATAGGGGTGTGCATATAAATGAAGTTATTTTTATTGAAAAACTCATGAATAGCGAATGCTGCCTTGCTTCTAACTCTATAAGCGGCGTTGAACAAGTTTGTTCTAGAACGAAGATATGCATACTCTCTCAAAAACTCAACAGAATGTCTTTTCTTTTGAATAGGGTATGTTTCGTCTGTAGCAGAAAGCACCTCAACACTGTCAGCAATAATTTCAAAAGGTTGTTTGTTTTCTGGAGTCAAGGTTACGGTTCCTATACAGAGAATAGATGAACCCGCATTTAACTTTGACACTGCTTCATAATTTTTTATTTTATCTGAATTCAAAACTATTTGTGCACCCTTAAAACAAGATCCGTCATTCAAGTCAATAAAGCCAAATGATTTCAGATCTCTGACACTTCTAACCCAACCACCAACGGTAATTGTTTTTTGTGAATATCCATTTGGATTATCAAAAATTTCTTTAATATCTATTTTTTTCATAAATTCGCCTCTTTTAATACTGACAAAGTATAGCAATGCCCATTTTTTTTGTCAATAAAAACTCAACTAATTTAGATAAGTTAAAAAATAAAGTTCAAAAATTATTGCAAAAATAATGGAGTTTGTGTATACTAAAAACGCATTTTGAAAAACCAACAACTTATTTATTTAGTGTTGATTGAAAATTTCAAAACAAACCATGTTTTAATAAGTGAAAACATGGAGAGATGGACGGAGACCGAAGGGCTCTTTCGTAAACGGACCTACAAGACGGACAAGTAGAAGCCGGTGTAACCACGAGACCATCTCAAAAACTTTGATAATTTAATAAGTGAAAACATGGAGAGATGGTCGAGTGGTTTAAGGCACACGCTTGGAAAGCGTGCGAGGTGTAACAGCCTCCGTAGGTTCAAATCCTATTCTCTCCGCCAAGTTTGGTATCGTTAGTGTCTTTTATTTAAGACTAATAGCGATATCTTTTTTTTGTTGTCAAATTATACAATTTAGATGCAAATATCAACACGTTTATGATATAATAAAACTAAGACAAATAATGGGGTTAAGCTTTATATGGGTTCTATTGAAAAAAGCAAACAAAAAAGCACTAGTGTAAAGAAAAATGTTGTATCAGTTTTTCTGTGTCTTATTGGGATTCTTGGACTTGTCATTTTTATTGAACATATTGCACATTTTAATTTCCCTACTTATTTTTACCAAGCCAATCCAGATATAAGTCTTTATATAGGGACAAATATTGTAGGAGCATGGGCTGATTTTAGTTTTTTTACATATCATACGCTTATTTTATTTTCTTTGTGGTGCCTTTTATTTGGTATTGCGAGGTTGGCAAGTTTTCATAAACTTGCAGCATTTCTTCAAAAAGATACAATAATTTGTTTTATTTTAGTTAATTATATTTTCACGTCCTTTTTTTATACTATATTTGAATTGATATCATCTAACATTACTTTTGGATTATATGCGAATACTCCGATGGCTTGGCATAACTTTTGCACGAATATAGTTGTTCACTATTTATTGTTTATT
>CAYJCC010000104.1:0-2478 GCA_964368655.1 uncultured Lachnospiraceae bacterium
GATAAAAATTCTACTTCAACATTTTCTTCTTCCTCTAAATCTGCAATAGTATCTGTTATTTCTTCTCCAGTGATATTTATCATTTGAGGTTTGCTGATAGATGTTTCATTATCTGCCAATTTCTTTTCAATGATTTCTTCTGTTTCCGTACTTTCAATATTTTCATCTAAAGTTGTTTCTTCAGACTCTAAATCTTCATCTAAAATATTTTCAGAGAGGGTATCGTCTAAAAGTATTTTCTCTTCAGATAATGATGTTGGTCGTACTGGCTCCGTAATGTTAAGAGTGTTTATTCCATTATTAACGGTGCCTCTATTTAACATATCTATTTTTGTGTTGTATCCATATGTGTCAATATTTTTTTCTGTGCGATTAAAACCTCTTTCATTGTAGAGGGCATTGCCTGTTCCGTTTCCTGTATACATTCCATTTGCTCCATTGTTCACTCCGTTGTTCAAGTTGTTCTGTGTAATAATTCCGTTTTGGAATACTCCATTTGGGGCATTAATTCCTTCTTCTCCATCAAGGCCGTTATTGTATCCGATGCCATTGTTTATCATGCCTGTTCCATTGTTTAATCCAGCCCCATTGTTCATGGTAATTCCACTATTTGCTGCTTCGTTATTTGTTAAAGGTTGATTGTTTGTATTGAAATTTTGACCATTTTCGTTGTTTTCAATATTTTTATCATCTATATCGTTTGTGTCTTGTTCTTCAGAGTTATTGTCATAAACATTGTTGTTTGTGTTGTTTTCAACAACGTTGGTGTCATTATCCCCAAATGTATCCAAATTGTTATTTTCGTTAAAATATGTGTCTATGTTGCTAAATCCATTTTCTTCTTCATCATCTTCCACGTCTTCATCATCATCGATTGCGTTCAAGTTTTCTAACAATGGAAGGATATTTTCTGAGTTGTAAGTAGAGGTGTTTTCGGCAGAGTTTTGGTTGGTTGTTGGATCATCAAAACCTTCAGAATTTTCTTCTACTAATTCGTCTAAGGTGAGAGGTTCTTCAGTCTCTTCAATCACTTCTTCATCGGCAAGAGTCTGTGCTTCTATGAGTAAATATTTAACTTGTTCTAAAGTTGCTATTGCACTTTTGAGGTAAGTAATTCTTGCATCTAGATGGTTTAATATTCTGAGGTAATTACTATTCGCAACATCTAATCCACTTGAAGTGAAAGGGTTGTTGGAAGAACTCATAAGTTTGATTTCGTTGTTTAATTGACCATTACAATTTTTGATTCTTTCGATTGTATTTTTCATGTCGTAGATATAATTGTTAAGAGCTTCTAACTGAGCATTGTTTGGTTCAATCACTCCGTTCATGATACTCTCGTTGATTTCTTTAACTTCATTGATGCAACTCAAAAGATTCAGTTTGCAGTTGCTCAAAGTATTATTAGCCTCAATGACGTCTGAAGACATTGCATACATTTTTTGTACCTTTGCGATATAGTTGTTTATTCTGCTATCTGCTTCGTTTTCGTCAAGGGTAGAAATGTATCTTGGATTATAACTCAAACTTTTGAGAGCAAAACTTTGGCTTCTTGTATTTGTTGCTTCTGGTTCTTCTACAGGTTCTTCAGTATCGATTTCGGTTTCTTCTTCAGGTAAATCGGTAACTTGGCTTACATTTTGTAATAAACCCAAAGCAGTATCTTTTAATAAGTCATTAGTATTATTATTGCCATTGTTTATTATTTTATCTACAAGTTGTCCGTATAGGTTATTTATAAGTGTTTTTCTAAAATCTTTAACAAGACCTTGTTTCGCTACTTTTTCTAACTGTTTCTTTTCACTAGCAGAACAACCTTCGTTACATGTGCTGGAAACACATTTACCGTTTTGGTCACAAACATAATCTAAACAGTTGCCATCTTCGTCACATATTTGAAAATTTGTACAGTTATTTCCTGCATTGTTACAATTTACGGAGTAGGTTTGTCCTTTATATTGATAGCAGGAAGGATTCCCGTTAGCATCTACGATTTGGCAAGAACCGTCAGCATAAGTATGTAAACTGTTTCCAGCCTTATCTGTTTTTGAACTTGTACAACCGGTGTTTGTATTATATGTGCAAGAGCCATCGCGACATGTGATATTGTCTGAAGCAAGTCTTTCAACATTTGCGCCAGAGTACGCTGCTGTTGTGTTATTTTGTCTTAAATTATTCCTTTGTTTGGTTGTTTTTTGTGCGTCAAGGTTAATGTCGTTATCAGCGATAGAGTGTTCCACAAAAAATTCTTCTGAACGTTCTCCGGCAGGTTGTCTAGGTGGCACGGCAGATGCTGTTATCGCTCCACTTGAAGAAAAACTACCGAGAGGGTAGATGTCAGGATTTGCAATATAATTGTTTTCCACAGAATCCAGTTTTTCCACAACCTTATTTAGTGTGTTTAGATTTTGGTCCAATAATTTGGATACGGAAACGGAAGAGGTTGTATCAGTACAGCCTACTAAAATGCCTCCACAA
>CAYJCC010000105.1:0-2471 GCA_964368655.1 uncultured Lachnospiraceae bacterium
AAATCATATAATGAAAAGACATTTGTCTTAACATCTTTTTTAATTAATTTATCACAACATAATTTGATCTCTTGAGCTAATATATTAAAATCAAATGAACTGTTTTTTTGAGCTTCTATAAACAAGTCATTGATATAGTTATAATATGTAGTTACAAAGAACTCTATTTTTCTTCTAAGCATGACTTCTGCTGAGATAATCTTTTTCTCTATTTTCAAAGCATCCATTAAAAGTTGCTTGTTCAATTCTGTTTGGTCGCATATAATTAGAGCATCCACAATTCCTTTTAGTGAATTTTCTAATTCAATTCTATCGATATCTAGTTGAGCTTGAAATTGTTTTTGTATCTCTTTTTTTAGCAATAGTAAGTTTTTATATTCATCTTCAGAAAAGTGCGTTATATAACTATTTTTACATTCTTCACATAAGGCTATCTTGTTAGATACAGAGGCAAAACTATACTCTGGCATTTCAATATTACGTAAAATTTCTAATTGATTTTCATTAGGTTCATGTGGATAAATCTCCGTAATACAACACTCTGGAATCGCCTTTCCATTTTTTATCTTAATGAATGTATTTCCACACACTGGACAATGAGTACCAACTTCCGACAAAAGATAAGTTTCCGTATTTGAATTAGGTGGAATTGCAGCTTTAAATTCTTTTATTCTTTTTTCTATAGGTATATTAAAATCATTTGGAGTTTGAATAGTAAAAAGATATACTGCGCCTAAAAACTCGGATAAGCTTTGATATTTTGCAAGACTATTCAATCTATTCCTTTCTTGTACAGGAACGGTTACATCATTAATAAGTAAGGTTCTTATATGATCCATGAGATGTATTGGCGTATTGACGATAATTGCTGGAATAACATTGTCTTCAAAATATTTCCCAATACTATTTTTAACGTAGTCAACTGATCTTTGAATATCAATAGGAAGGTTCATTCTAGAATTTACTAAATCACTAACTTCTTTTTTTTCATAATAGAAACCGTCACCATTTTTGTTCTTTAAGCCTAAGGGGACTGCAATTCCATCAATAAGTAATGCCACTACCTCAATGTCGCTTTGCGTTGTGGCTTTTTTTATTGCTTTTGCAAATTCTCCGAAACATAAAACGCTCATTTTCCCTCCTTCCTTTCCCAACTTTATCCCAACCACATACCAACGACTTATAGTCAATGTTTTGAGATAATTTAGTCAAGACAAAGAAATAAATCTTGTTGAAATAATTATAACACATTTCTTTGCGAAATTCAAGTTTTTCTTTGTAAAAACACATAGATGGAGGTGAGAAAAGATGCAGGAAGTCAGAAATAGTGAAAATAAGCTTGTTTGTTGTATCAACAAAGTGCAAAAGACAGTCGAAATAATGATAAAAGGCTGTAAAACAACTATTAAGTTCTTGGACGATGGAACAGTAAAAATCGTCAATACAAATAAGGTTGCTTAAAACCTTAACCAAATCCGCAGACCGCAAGACGGCATGGAAAGCAAATTTCAATCGCTTTTCTGCCGTCTTTTTGTTTGTGGAAAATACGGCTCTGCGGATTTTAAAAAAATCTTATAGGAGTCAAAAATGGAAAGCAAAAACTTAGTAAGAGTAAAACTCTATTCAGACCGCAAACACTACAGCGTAATTGAAGTTCGTGAAGATGAAGTCGAGAAAGTTCATGAAGCGAACAGAATGACTTGGCAGGAACTAAAAAAGGAAGAACGCAAACGAATTAAATTGGAGCAAGAAGGCATCGTCGTTTCTTCTTTGGAAAGTATTGATGACGATGATGCTTGGATACCGGACGAAAGTCCAAATGCAGAAGAACAAATCATTAAAGAAGAAACCCGTTTGGAAAACATGCAGAGGTTAAAAGTGGCTATTAGTCAGCTTGAACCTCGCCAGCAAGAAATGATAAGGCTTGTGTTTTTTGAGGGAAAGACGCAGGACGAAGTAGCTGAATTATTTGGAATAAGTAAGAGTGCAATATCCCATTGTTTTGAAAGAATTTATGCCTCTCTAAAAAAATATTTTCTGAAAAACACAAATATTTAAGGTTTGACCGTCAACTGGACCTCAAAAACCGTCCTTTTAAGGTGAGGGGCAACAAAAGCCCTAACAAATCAAGGAGCAAATGAAATGGCAGAGTGTTATCAAAAGGTCGCATATATAGGACTTCGCAACCCGGACGGTTCGTATCGGACAAGTGTTCCCCTCTACGTCAAGATTGATGAAGTCAATAAGAATGGTATGACCGACGACGAGGAAGAAATTATGCACAGAATTTCTTCAATAATGATGAAACAATACGAGCGGCAAATAGCCGAACATATTGCAAAACTGAAAAAAGGAGTGAAAGCAAATGGACAAGCCTGAAATCGCAAAACTGACCGAAAACATGTATCGAACGAAGGACTACATAGTCAAGCAAGTTATCTACGTTCTTATGAACATTGAAGAAAACAATG
>CAYJCC010000106.1:0-2463 GCA_964368655.1 uncultured Lachnospiraceae bacterium
ATATAATATATTTGTAAAAGAGTCTCTTGATGAGAAACGTTGGCAATGCCAAATAGGAGAATAATATGAAAAAAACGCTAAAAGATATTGACGTATACGGAAAGAAAGTTTTAGTTCGTGTGGACTTTAACGTGCCAATCGAAAATGGAGTAATTCAAGAAGATAACAGAATAGTAGAGGCTGTGCCAACAATTAAGTATTTATTGGCAAATGGTGCTGCCGTTATTATCATGAGTCATTTGGGAAGACCAGATGGAAAGATTGATATGCAGTTCTCCTTGAAGCCATGTGCAGTTAGATTGTCCGAATTGTTGAAAAAGGAAGTTAAGTTTGCTGCAGACTGTATTGGAAAGGAAACCATAAAAGAAGCAAAAGAGCTTAAGACTGGCGAGGTGCTTTTATTAGAGAACCTTCGTTTCCATCCAGAAGAGGAAGAAAACGATAAAGATTTTGCTGTTAAACTATCAAAGTTAGCAGATATTTTTGTATTCGACGCTTTTGGTACAGCCCATCGTAAACACGCATCTACATATGGCGTTCCAAAGTTGATGCCATCTGCAATGGGTTTCCTTGTAGAAAAAGAGTTGAACATGATTACTGGAAAGATTACTGAACCTAAAAGACCTTTTGTTGCTGTTTTAGGTGGAGCAAAAGTTCAAGATAAAATAACAATGATAGATTTCCTTATTGGTAAAGTTGATACTTTGGCAATCGGTGGAGCAATGTCCATACCTTTCTTGAAAGCACAGGGATATTCCACTGGGGTTTATACAATCAAACCTACCGATGGCGTTACATTTGCTGACTTGGTAAAACAAGCAAAGAGTATTATAAAGAAATGTGAAGAGGCTGGAGTTAGTATCGTATTGCCTATAGACTTTGTTATGACAGATGATATTAAAGCCCCAACAATTGTTATAGAAGGAGATTCTCCAAACATTGAAGATAAATGGACGAGTGCAGATATCGGACCAGAAACCAGAAAAATGTTTGCTAAAATAATTAAAAAAGCAAGAACAGTTATTTGGAATGGACCAATGGGCGTATTTGAATTGCCAGTATTTGCAAATGGAACATTTGCAGTGGCTAAAGCTATGGCTCGTTGTCATGGAACAACTATTGTAGGTGGTGGAGATACAGCATCTGCAGTTATTCAAATGGGTCTTGCAAAGAGAATGTCTCATATATCAACTGGTGGTGGTGCAAGTCTTAAACTGTTCGAGGGTGGAATCCTTCCAGCTGTAGACGTAATCGAAGACGCTACACCTGTTGTAGCGAAAGGCAAAAAGAGATAATAGTAAATTTATTATTGGAAAAACCATTATAAAGCAGAAAAATCTGCAGGGGAGAAAAAATGAAAGTTTGTTACTTGATTGGCAACTTAAAAATGAACTTTACCAAAGTTGATGCCATTCCTTATTTTAAGGCATTGGACAAGGTATCAAAAAAGACAGTAAATATTGTCGGCGTTTGTTTGCCAAGTATTCATATTCCTCTGGCAGAGGGTTTGTTAAGTTATACAAGTTACGGTGCGCAAAACGTATATTTTGAAGATAAGGGCGCATATACAGGAGAGCAAAGTGTAGCAATGCTCGAAAGTTATGCTTGTCATCTATGTATAGTTGGACATAGCGAAAGACGTCATCTTTTTGGCGAGACAGACGAGATGGTTAACAAAAAAGTGCAGAAACTTGTTGCTGGTCCAATAACTCCGATTATTTGTGTGGGTGAGACTCTTGAAGAAAGAGAATCTGGGAAAACCGAAAAGGTTGTAAAAGCACAGATTGAAAAAGCGATAAAGGGGTTGTCGACTGAAGACGTGCATAAATGTTGGTTTGCATATGAACCAGTTTGGGCAATAGGAACGGGCAAGAGTGCAACAGCAGAAGACGCTGAAAAGGTTATAAAGTTAATTAAAAAGACAATATTGGCAAAACATTCAGACCTAGCCGGACGCAGAGTTATTGTTCTGTACGGTGGTAGCATGAACGAAAAAAACGCTAAAGAACTGTTGAGTCAACCAGATATAGATGGTGGGCTTATCGGTGGTGCTTGTTTGGATATAGACAAGTTCACAAGTATAATCAACACAAATATAGACTAGAGGAAAATAAAATGAAAAAAGAAGTTAAAGAAGATAAAAAAGCAAAGAAAGTTACAGTTGTAAAAAATCCAAAGAGTGGAAAGAAGACTGTTAAGAAAACGATTACGAAAAATATGTTAATCGGAGAAGTAATGAAATTGAAGCCAAATGCAGGGGAAGTGTTTATGGGTTTTGGTTTGCATTGTTTCAGTTGTCCAATGTCTGCAATGGAGTCTCTTGAAGAGGCTGCTCAATTACACGAAGTGGACTTGGATTTAATGTTAGAAAAACTTAACGAACTATAAAATTAAGCCTGAAACAAAAGAGGGGAAATATATGCCAAAGAAAACAAGATTTATACTTGCAATGTGTTGTTTAGT
>CAYJCC010000107.1:0-2372 GCA_964368655.1 uncultured Lachnospiraceae bacterium
TGGAATGACCATTCATAAGATGGGAGAACTTATGGGAGAGTTTAACTCTGTTTATTTTTCCCCAGATGAATTGCGTCTAGTAAAAAGTAGTCCAGATGAAAGACGTAGATATATGGATATCAGTTTGTCTCAATACGATAAAAAATATTTTTATGCTTTGAACAAATATAACAAAATTCTTGCACAGAGAAATAAATTGTTAAAAACTGGTGGAAAAAATATTGCCGAAACGGTGGGGATTTGGGACGAAAGTCTATCAAGATGTGGTGCTTACATTATTACACAAAGAATGGCATTCGTAGAAAAAGTAAATGTATATGCTGCAAAAGTACATTCTTTCTTAACCGATAATAATGAAAAATTGGAGATATCGTACGCAGGAACAACTGGAGAAAATATCGAAACGTTGGAAAAGAAACTTTTAACAAGCCTTACAAAAAACATTGAAAAAGATTTATATCTTGGTTATACAACCATTGGACCACATAGAGACGACCTTAAAATAATAAGTAATAATATTGATGTTAGATATTTTGGTTCACAGGGGCAACAAAGAACTTGTGCTCTTTCTCTAAAACTTGCAGAACTAGATTTCTTTAACGAAAACTTTGGGACATACCCTGTATTATTATTAGACGACGTGTTGAGTGAACTTGATAAAGGACGTAAGGACAAACTATTACAATACGTGTCGAAATTTCAAACCATATTAACTACAACAGAATTTGATTTTAATATCAAACATTCTTCTTTTGTAATAGAAGAAGGAAAAATCAAAAAATAACCTCAATATATATAGGTAAACAGATTGACTTTTTATAAGTTTTAAGATACAATAAAAACAAGGAAAAAAGGTAAAAATTATGCAAAAAATTGATGAAACATGGCAAGAAGTATTAAAGATTTTACAAAACGAAGTAACTGCCGTTTCTTTTGATTTGTGGATAAAAGCATTAGAACCATTTGATGTTATCGATAGGGTTCTTTATCTTTCTATAACTAGTGAAACAGCAAAAAACCGTGTATTAAAACTACACAAAGAGCAGATTGAAGAAGCTTTACAACAAGTTTCTACAGAAATAACCGACTTCAAAATAATGACTACTGATGAAAAAGACGTATTTGAAAAAGAAAACAAAAACAAGGAAGTAGAAGAAAAATCTCCTCGTTCAATCACTAATTTTAATGCAAAATACACTTTTGACTCTTTTGTTGTTGGAAATAGTAATAAGTTTGTCTATGCTGCCGCTAGAGGTGTTGCTGAAAACCCATTTTCTAAAATAAACCCATTATTTATTTATGGTGGAGTTGGTTTAGGAAAAACCCATTTATTACACGCTATTGGAAATTATATAACTGAACATAATCCAGAATTAAAGGTTATGTATGTAACTTGTGAAAAGTTTACTTATGACTATGTTGAAGGTTTGAAAAACTCAAAAGATAGAGCAAACTCTTCATTTAGAGAAAAATACAGAAACCTTGATGTTCTTATTGTCGACGATATTCAATTTATCAGCAAGGCAACAGCAACTCAAGAAGAATTTTTCCATACTTTTAATGATTTATATCAAAATAATAAACAAATTATCATTGCATCGGACAGACCTCCAAGAGAAATAGCAACCTTGGAAGAACGTCTTAAAAGTCGTTTTAGTATGGGTCTTGTACAAGATATCCAAACTCCTGACTATGAAACAAGATTGGCTATTCTTCAAAAGAAGGCTCAACAAGAACATTATGTTGTTGATGATGAGGTTTTAACTTATATTGCAGAAAATTGCGATACTAACATTCGTGAAATGGAAGGAATTTTAAGTAAAGTACATTTCTATGCAAACTTGCTTGGAAAAGAAAGTGCAAGTATGGACGAAGTTAGAGAATCCTTAAAAGATCAAGTTAGAGTTAATAAACAAGATTTAACTCCAGAAAGAATAATTGATTGTGTTTGTCAATATTATTCTATAGATAAAAGCGATTTAATTGGTAAAAAGAAAAATAAAGAAATAGTTGAGCCAAGACAAATCTGTATTTATTTAATATGTGAAATGCTTGATTTACCATTGTCATCTATTGGACAAGTTTTTGGGGGAAGAGACCATACTACAGTTATTCATTCAAGAGAAAAAGTTACTACCCTCTTAAAAAACAATGCTAGATATAAAACAATTATTAACGACTTGAAAAGTATGGCCAAGAGAACATAATTGTGCATAAGTGGACAACTGTTAACTTGAAAAGTTGAAGTTGTTAACAATTCAAAATGTCACATTTAGAGAAAAAATGTCGAAAATCGTTTCTATAAAAACAACATGTTGTGTTAAAAATAGTTTATACACTTATCCACACCTATAATAATAACAATAATAATT
>CAYJCC010000108.1:0-2337 GCA_964368655.1 uncultured Lachnospiraceae bacterium
TTCAACAAGAAGAAGAAAAACAAAGGTGCAACAAAAAAGAATGAAGATGTTGTAGATAACGGAGACAATGCAGGTAAACCAGTAAAGGAAACCGAAAAACAAGAGGAAAAGCCAGTTACAGCAACCGATGTTTTGGGAATTAAAGAAAGACCAGTTACCGGGGAAAATGCACTTATCACTCCTGTTGATATGAAGAAAGCAGAGGAAGAGGAAAGACTTTTGAGACAGAAGTTTGCTGAAGTGAACGCTGTTGACGATTTCGACTCTTTCAAGAATATTGAAGAACCAAAGAAAGAAGAAAACGATTTTATAAAGCAACAACTTTCTACTAAAGAAGATAATTTGGATAAAGTTTTACCTATAATATTGAAACAAGCAATTGATGAGGGTGGAGCAAAGACAGATAAAGTTGACGTGTTCTCTGTTGTAGAAGAACCAATAATAGAAGATCTTCCAGACCCAGAACCAGCAAAAGTAAAGATTATATTCAAAGAAACAAAATCAAAGACTAGCGAATTGGAAGCAATTAAGCAAGACGTCTTCAAAATGAAGAAAGATGCAACTCTTTCTAAACAAAATAGAAAGGCCGTTGTTGAAGAAGATGACGATGAGGACGAAGAACTTATCAAAACAACAACTAGAAGAATGAAGAAAATCGATAAGGGCGATAAAGTTGATGCTGTTGAGTTGAAAAAACAAAAACTTGCATTTGCAACAGAAAAAATCAAACTTATTCAAGAACAACAAAGCCAAAAGAAAGCAAACAAGGAACTTAAGGCAGAGAAAGAAAGACTTGAAGCAGAAGTAGCTAGTTTGAAAGCTGACTTGAATAGTCCAAAGAAACCTTACTATAGTAAAGATTATTACGAAAAGAGACTCGCAAAATTAGAAAAAGATTTGAAAGAATCAGAAAAAGAATTGAGACTCAATAAGAGAGATTATATCCCTCTTAAGAAAGTTAAGAAAGCTTATGAAAAAGATAGCGTAAAACTTTCAAGAAAAGAAGCGATAGTAGCAAAACAAAAAATAGCATTATATGGTGCTGGAGCATCTGCAAAGATAGATCCAGAAAAGAAAGCTAAACTTGACGAAGAGGTTAAACTTCTTAACGAGTTGAAAGATAGCGTATATAATTGCAAACAAGTGTTGGCAAAGAATAAGGACAAGTATCCAATTCTTGAGAAAGCTAACCAAATACTTACCAAGAACGTTGAAGAAACAACTGCAGAAATTGAAAGCGTAAAAGAAGCTCTTGAGTGGTATAACAATAACTAAAAATTAAAAACCGGACAACAAATCCGGTTTTTTTTGTTTTATAACAAAAGATATTATGAAATAATAAATCTCAAAATTTTTCTTAAAGCAAATATTTGTGTTAGGATATTAGCATTTGTATCGAAATGCTATATGCTTAATGGTGTAACCACAAATTATGTAAATATTATTGACAAGTTTAGGCAAATAGTGTATTAAATAGGGTATAAATTACGTATATTGACAAAAATTATTACGGAGGGAACAGAGAATGAAAAAAAACAGTATGGCTTTTTGCTTTGATGATAATTCTCTTTCCAGCATTTATTTTTGCTGGATGTGACAAGGATGACGACGCTTCACAATTGTATGAGGTTAAGGTTTCTGTATCTCAAAATGGGACTATTTCTACAAATAAAACAGAGGCTAATTATGGTGACATAGTCTTTGTTACAGTGACCCCAAATTCAGGGTATGGTTTGAAGGCTGGAACATTGAAAGTCAATGGGGAAACCCTCGAAAAAGAATATTTCACTATGCCTAAGAAAAATGTTGTAATTACAGCTCAATTCGAAAAGCTATGTCTCAATGTTACAATTGGAACATTTGAAAACGGAGCAATTACAGCTAATAAAGTTTCCGACGTAAGGACGGGAGAAGAAGTCCAATTGACTATAACTCCAGCTGAAGGATATCGATTAAAACCAGGGTCGTTAAAGGTCAATGGAGCATTGATTAACGGAACTTCTTTTTATATGCCAAATACAGACGCGATAATAACTGCTGAATTTGAAGAGGTTACAACAGAGGGTTTAGCATATGAAGAAAATGCCGATGGAACCTATGATGTTAGTGGAATAGGAACGGCATCTTCCTCTCTTAAAGTTGTTATTCCTTCCACGTATAATAATAAACCCGTAACAGGAATAAGGGCAGAAGCTTTTAAAAACCAAACAATTCTCACAAGTGTAAAAATTCCAGAAACAGTAAAAAGTATAGGAATAGATGCTTTTTATGGGTGTACTGGCTTAACCAGTATAACCATAAATGCAACAACTCCACCAACATTAGAGCCTTTTGGCG
>CAYJCC010000109.1:0-2302 GCA_964368655.1 uncultured Lachnospiraceae bacterium
CATATAAATGGAGACACTCGTCGAAGTTTTCAAATCTTGTTTCGTTTTTAATTTTTATATCTGAAACAACATTATGTTCAACCGTTGAGATTTCAAGCCTCTTTACATATATGTCTGACCTCATTTGAGTTAATGTTCCAATAGAAATAGTATTGGCATAAGTAACTTGTTTATAGCCCTCAGGTAATGGACTTGGAGTATAGAAAACAGCTTTGTCACCTTTGTCTGTTGAATATTGATAAATTACACTTCCATCTGCTTCTGTCAATCTAACATCATATTTTCGTGCTTCAAAGTCAACATAAACAACCAACTTAAACCAACGATTGTTAGGAACTACTTCTGTCGCAACTGCGGTATTAAAACTGTTAACATATAAGTCTGTTCCTTTTATGTATATAACGCCTGCCGCACCGTTTATGTTAGAGCCACTTTCACTGCCCTGTGGTTCTCTCCCTATAATAACTCTCATACCCGAATTGGCAGTAAGGAATAAATCTATATTTACAACAAACTCTCTTCTCTGTGGTAAGAAGTTTGTATTGAATTGAATACCATTACCTTCCGTATCGTCTATTACATGGAAAGAATCTAAATCTGTTACGCCATCTGCTGGGTCTTTTGTTACCAAAGAACCGCCCATCAAGTTTTGGTCTATTGGCTTACCTGCACTATATTGCAAATAAGTATAGTCCCAACCAACAGCAACATCTGATTCTTCACTATATGTTCTTGTTGCGTGGTTATATATTTTGTCGTTTGTGAGTGATGCCGTAGACTTAAACATCAACAATGGAACTTGTCCACCAAACGAATCTTTACCGTATTGAATTGAGTGCTCACCTACAACAAATTCTTTTTCGTATGCCAAATACAACGTTCCGTCCGAAGAAATTGCTCCACCGGTAGTTGTACGAGACCAACCGTTATCTGTAAACCATTGATAATGTACTCTTTTATTGTAATTGATCATCATGATTGCTGTTAGTCTTTCTTCTGCTCTAAAACGAACCTTATTACCACTTACAGCGTTTTCTCTGAACATACTGTATTGGTTTACCAAGTCTGCATCGGCATATTGGTCGGTAATTTCAGAATAGACAATGTCTTTATCAACATAAATTTTATTGTTAAAGTCTAAAGTCTCCAACGCTGGAGAAACACCAGTGTTCATAGACGAGAAGAAATCGAATATAAACTTTCCATCGTATCTCTGGTAAATGGCGTCTTTATCGCAATAGATATGATAAACGTCTGAAACAGTACCTTCACTATCTGATACTGTTACTTGAATAAGTTTACGTGTAGAATATGCCTGTACAACGGCCACATACTCATTGGCAGTGCCAATTGCACCCAAAGTAACCGTTACATTTTCTGATGCATAAGCAAACTCGGCATCTGTAAGGTCACCAATATAATAATCGTGAGTATCTTCATAGAAGTATGGTAATGTTGCTGTATCCCCATCACTCTTGGAAACTTTGATATCACTCACAATTTCTCGAGTTGCTTTCTTAATCTGCATATTTGCAACTACAAAGTCGTTAGATGCATTATTACCAGTTGCAATCACAAAGTGGTCTAACGAGGTAAGAGAGCTTTTTGTAAATGGAATTGGCGATGCTGTTAACTGTGCCCAAGTTACTCCGTCATTTTCACTGATAAATAAATCATAACATTTATTAATCATATCTACAGAAATACGATAACGATACCAATGGTCGGCTACGTAACGACCACTATGAGCAATAGCTGTTCCAACTCCATCTGTTGCTGTTTGTCCATTTGCCGTTGGCACTGTTTGATTATAAACCAACCATTGGTCATCTGCACCAGCATCACTAGCTTTGGTTCTGTAACATATTTTTAATGAATCTGCTACGGCGGTACTGTCAGTATTATAGTTATCAAAATACAATTTGGCTCCGGTATTTGCTCCGTTATAGTCAAAATCTTCACCTTGTTGTAAGAAGAATCTTAAATATCTGTTTCCAATTTCTCTGCCTGTCGTACTTTCTCCAACAACTTTCTTTACATACAAGTCGAAATCGCAGAAGAAGTCTGTCGTTTGTGTTGCAAAAGATGTTGTTAAATAACCATAACCTTGTTTGACTGCTGCGCCATTAACTGATGCGGTTGCAAAGGTGTTACTTGAAGAATAGTCAAAAACTCTTAATCCGGTTTTTCCCTCAATGGTTTCAATACCAACGTCAATTGATGTAACATCATTTTGGTCAACATATGGAAGTTGTTGTTGATAGAATGTTCCCTTATTTCCTTCAAGTACATAACCATATTT
>CAYJCC010000110.1:0-2288 GCA_964368655.1 uncultured Lachnospiraceae bacterium
ATCAGTGAGAACAGTAATATAATCTGTTCTCGCTGTTTTTTCATTGCTTATTATCTCAACATAGTATTTATATCTGGTATCAGTAGCTAAATTCACATCTTTGCAAACTTGAACTCCATCTTTATCTGCAACAACCTCTACGAGGCGTTCTTTGGCACCTTCAAGACGATAAACTTTATATGTCAGGTACTTTTTCGCAGTAAAGGTTATTTCAGCCAAATCGCCAACTAGGGTTACATCAAAGTCATCAAGAACTAACTCGGAATATATTTTTGATTGATTAGTTGGCAGGTATCTCCTTGAAAAACGTTCTGCTTTCGTATATCTTTCCAAGGTAGATGGAGAAGCTATGCAAATTATATGATTTTCTTCCAATTCATTTGCGTCAATATTCATTTCAACTACAGAGTCTGGCATAACAAAATTGGCAGGAGAATGGTCGGCATAAATTGACTTAAACCCATCTCGTATGATTGCAGTAGCAAACGTACCACCATTATTTGAACTGGAGAGGTTGTTTTCTGGAGCGTTAGAGTAGTTACCCAACCAAACACCCATAGTATGTTCTGTCGTATATGCGATACTTACAGCATCACTGTTGTCGTTAGTACTAGGGACCATAACAGTTCCGGTTTTCCCTGCCACTTGATATGGCAAGTTTACCAACTTCTTACTCGTTCCATTTTTAACTCCATCTATAAGCATTTCAGTCATCAAATAAGCCATATCGTCACCCATAATCTGTGTTGTTGGTTGGCTGTTATCGTAAATTATTTTACCGTTAATATCCACTATTTTTCTTATAAAACTCGTCTTTTTATAATGTCCATCATTAGAATAAGGCAAATAGGTTCCAACAAGTTCCGTTAAAGTCATTCCTTTAGTAAATCCTCCTAAAGCAATAGCCAATCCTTCGTCCTTTTCATCAAACTTTACACCTGCGTGTTTGGCAAATGTTTTCGCTTTTTCTATTCCGTATTCTTGCATAATTTTTACGGCTGGAACATTCAAACTCATTGCCACTGATTCACTAGCAGAAACATACCCATGAAATCCTCCAACATTATGTGGGACATATCCGTCGAAATCTGTTTCTTCATCTAAAATCAAAGTGCTAGGCGCAATTTGTCCACTTTCAAGAGCAGGGGAATAAATCAATATCGGTTTTATGGCACTTCCCGGTTGTCTGTTAAAACTTGTAAGGTCGTACTTGCTTCTTCCTGCAAAGGCTTCTATCCCATATGTTTTATTATCTACGATAACAGCAAGACTATCTGCAATGTTTCCAAACTTGTTTTTTTCATAATAATCATCATTATTTATGATATTTTCCAAACTGGTTTATTTGTCTTTGTCTAGATATGTATAAACCTTTATTCCACTGAGAGCAATATCTTTTTGAGACATTCCCAAAATTTCACTGGCTTCTTCTAAACACGCACGATAATATAATGAATCTTCGTCTTGTTTATTGCTCATATCCAAACAAATATCTTCAGCAATTGCCTCGTCATACATTCCTTGGGTTATTATTCCATCTTTTAACATTTCACTCAACACCAAGTTTCTTCGAGTCAAACATTTTTCCTCATTATAAACGGGGGAGTATCTTGATGGAGCTTTTATTATTCCTGCTAACACAGCGCCTTCAGCCAATGTTAAATCAACAGGTTTTTTATTAAAATAAGTGGCAGAAGCATCTGCAATTCCGTATGCTCCTTCGCCAAAATAAATGACATTCAAATATGTTTCAAGAATATCTTCTTTTGTAAACTCTCTTTCAAGTTTTCTGGTTAAAAGAATCTCCTTTACCTTTCTTTTAATAGTTTTTTCCGAACTTAAGTGGGTATTTTTTATCAATTGTTGACTTATCGTACTTGCGCCTTCAACAAACCCACCACTCTTGATATTATTCCACATAGCCTTTATCATACGTTTATAATTCAAACCACTATGGTTGTAAAAGTTTTTATCTTCAATGCTTATAAAAGCTTTTTGTACATACTGTGGTATTTCATTCAAACTTACAGTATTTTTGTTGTTGTAATTCTCAGTTGCTAGGTTGTTTTCGTTGTCATAGAACATAACATCTGCACTCACCAATAGCAACTTATTTTTGTCAAACTGCACGTCTTTATTTATTCCCATGATACTATTTATGAATATCATAAAGAATGCTGTGATCACAATCAATAACGATAAAAAAATTATTAAACTTATACGTAAAGCTTTCCTCATATAAAACTCCTGCAAATAGTATAAGTAAATTATCTTAAATAATACTTTTA
>CAYJCC010000111.1:0-87 GCA_964368655.1 uncultured Lachnospiraceae bacterium
GAGCACTCGGCTGTTAACCGATAGGTTGTAGGTTCGAATCCTACTTCAGGAGCCAATGGAAAAGAACTCGCAAGAGTTCTTTTTGTT
>CAYJCC010000111.1:187-2270 GCA_964368655.1 uncultured Lachnospiraceae bacterium
GGCTTCGAATCCTACTTCAGGAGCCAATGGAAAAGAACTCGCAAGAGTTCTTTTTGTTTGTGAGAACGGACAACCGTAATAATAAGCACGCACTCTCCTTAGCCGGCTTATTTTAGGTGTTCGGGCTTCGAATCCTACTTCAGGAGCCAATGGAAAAGAACTCGCAAGAGTTCTTTTTTGTTGCAAAGGAAGAGGCAACTTGGTATAATTCTATATATAAGCAAAGATTTTTAGGAGAATACAATTGTGGATAATGGAAAAACAAAACCTCTAAAGACCTTTTACGTAAGCAAAAGAGAAGATTGGAGAAAATGGCTTACTGAGAACTTCGAAAAGGAAGAAAATGTATGGTTTATTTTCCCAACAAAGGCGTCAGGAGAAAAAAGTGTCTCCTACAACGATGCAGTGGAAGAAGCTCTCTGTTTTGGTTGGATTGATAGCACTATTAAAAATATTGACCCATTACACAGAGCACAACGATTTTCTCCAAGACACAAAGGTAGTGGATATTCCCGTCTCAACATTGAACGACTCATTTGGCTTGAAGGTCAAGGAATGATTCACCCAAAGATTAGAGAAAATGTTCTCGAAATAATTAACGCTCCGTACAAATTCCCCAAAGATATTATTAATGCAATAAAAAGTAATAAAGAAGCTTGGAAAAACTATGAGAATTTCTCTGAAGAATATAAACGAATTCGAGTTGCATATATTGATACGGCTAGAAAATGTCCTTTAGAATTTGAAAAACGCCTAAAAAACTTTATTCAGAAAACAAAAAATAATAAATTTTTTGGATATGGAGGAATAGACAAATACTACGGCCTTGGAACCAAATAAAAATAATAACATTATATACCAATAAAGGAGAATAAAAAATGAAAGTATTACTTTTTAACGGCAGTAGCAGACCAAATGGCTGTACATATACTGCATTGTCAGAAATTTCAAAGGTATTAAACGAAGAAAATATCGAAACCGAAATAATGCAAATCGGTGGAAAACCTATTAGAGACTGTATCGGCTGTAATAAGTGCAGAAACATCAATCATTGCATTTTTGATGATGATATCGTAAACGAATGGATAGAAAAAGCAAAAACGGCAGATGGTTTTATTTTTGGGACCCCTGTTTACTATGCTCACCCAACCGGACGAATTCTTTCTGCTATGGATAGATTGTTTTACGCAGCAGGAAGTTGTTTTGCACATAAGCCGGCAGCAGCAATAGCGTCCGCAAGACGTGGTGGAACAACTGCAACCCTTGATGCAATTTCAAAACATTTTGGTATTTCTCAAATGCCCGTCATCTCTTCTACTTATTGGAATATTGTTCACGGAAACACACCTGAAGAGACCGTGCAAGATTTAGAAGGAATGCAAACCATGCGCAATCTTGGAAAAAACATGGCATGGATGTTAAAATGTGTAGAAGCCGGTAAAAAAGCAGGCGTTAAAACTCCAGTCGCTGATAAATCAGTTCGCACAAATTTTATTAGATAATTATGAAAAAGTGAAAACATCACACTAAAAGACAGTTGTCTACTGTCTTTTTTGTTTTCATATACCTTTATGTGTCATAAGTACACAAATAACTTCTCGTTCATTTTACATATTTTGGTTTTCATGATAGAATAGATAATACTAAACTACAAATGAGGGCTGATAAGTGGTAACCAAAGATATACATAGTGGACATCGCAGTAGATTGAAAGAAATTACAGCAAAGACAGGCTTGGAAAACATGCCAGAACACCAAGTCCTAGAGTTTCTTTTGACATTTGTTATACCTAGAAAAGATACAAATCCCATTGCACATAATCTCATAAAAAGTTTTGGTAGTTTGAGTGGAGTTTTAGAAGCAAGTTCCAATGATTTAGTAAAAGTTGATGGAATTGGTAAAAAGACTGCAGATTTCTTGAGCTGTTTACCTGAAATCTTTTCTTGTTATCGCATTAGTAAGGGAAAAGAAAAACCAAGAATTACAACCACTTATGAGGCATTTTTGTATATAAAACCTTTCTTGCAATATAAATCAGTTGAAGAATTGTTAGGATAAGGAGGGAAATCAGATGGCTAAAACT
>CAYJCC010000112.1:0-2191 GCA_964368655.1 uncultured Lachnospiraceae bacterium
CCCCGGCACTTGCTAAAGCCTCTGCAGCTTGTTCTTTAAGTTTTTGCACTTGTAATGCTTGAGTTTCTTCCTGCTTCTTTCTCTTGAGCTCTTGCTCTTCTTTACGTTTTTGCTCTTTTTTATCCAAAACAGCAGAAACTTTTTTCCAAGATTGACCACCCATAATAGCGTCGATTTCGTCGCCATATATAGTCTCTTTATCAAGAAGTAACATAGCCATGTTTTCTAAAATAGTGCTGTTTTCGGTGAGAATTTTCTTTGTTTCTTCGTAACATTCATCAAGAAGATTTTTGATTTCAGCATCGATAACAGCTGCTGTTGTTTCAGAATATGTGTTTTGCACTTGGTAATCTCTACCGATGAATACTTCTTTGTTTTTACCAAGGTTGATAAACCCAAGTTTTTTACTCATTCCCCACTCTGTTATCATGCGTCTAGCGATTTCAGTTGCTCTGTTTATGTCTGAACTTGCACCTGCTGTTATATCATGGAAAATAAGGTCTTCAGCAACTCTACCACCCATAAAGGTACAGATTTGCTTTTTAAGTTTATTGTATGACATTCCTTCTTCATCATCGGATGGACGAATAGAAGTATATCCTAATGCGTTTCCACGAGGAATAATGGATACCTCATGAACTGTTTCGCCACAATCAAGTTTCTTTGTAACGATAGCATGACCAGCCTCGTGATATGCAGAAATCTTCTTGTCGTTTTCTGATACTAAACGGCTTTTCTTTTGTGGTCCCATGATAACTTTGTTTATGCCTTCGGTTATATCTTCCATGGAAATAGATACACGACCACTTCTGGCTGCAATTATTGCTGCTTCATTCAAGAAGTTTTCTATATCTGCACCGGTAAATCCAGAGATTAAACGAGCGATTGACTTGAAATCAACGTCTTCGTCAATAGGTTTTCCTTTAGCATGAATTTTAAGAATTCCCTCTCTTCCTTTTACGTCAGGAACATTTACATATACTTGTCTATCGAAACGACCAGATCTCAACAATGCTGGGTCAAGAATGTCTGCTCTATTTGTGGCAGCCATAACGATAATGCCTTCGTTACTATCAAAACCGTCCATTTCAACAAGCAACTGGTTCAAAGTCTGTTCTCTTTCGTCGCTTCCACCACCAAGTCCAGCGCCTCTTTGTCTACCAACTGCGTCTATTTCATCAATAAATATGATACAAGGTGCATTCTTCTTTGCTGTATCGAATAAATCTCTAACCCTACTTGCTCCAACTCCGACGTATAATTCAACGAAGTCTGAACCACTTATGCTAAAGAATGGAACGTTACTTTCACCAGCAACTGCTTTTGCTAATAATGTTTTACCTGTTCCAGGAACACCAACAAGAAGAACTCCTTTTGGTATTCTAACGCCCAATGATTTGAATTTTAGAGGGTTTTTCAAGAATTCAACAATCTCTGAAACCTCTTCTTTTTCTTCATCAGCACCAGCAATATCTGAAAAACGAATCTGACTCTTTGCTGCGAATTTTGCTTTGCTTCTTCCGAAAGTTGTTGCATTTCCACTCTTTGCTGTCAATGCTCTTACAATCAAGAATGCAATAACTACAAATATAAGCAAACTCAAATATGGTAAGATAGACTCAATAAATGGAGTTGAAGGGTTTCCTTCAATTGTAGTTACTGGAAGTCTGTCCTTATATGCTGCACATTGTGCTGCTAATTCAGCAGAAGCAGGGGCTGTGCCATTTGCAATGCTTATTTTTGATGAATAAGCATCAAGAATTTCCATTACTCTGTCGTAAGAGATGTATGAGAAATAATAATCAGAACTGTTAGGCCATGATTTGTCTGATACCTTGCTTCCATCTGATAACTTTATTTTTACTGTACCACCAGATGTGTACCCAATAACACAAATCTCTTCAACCTTTCCTTCTTCAACCAATGTTTCGAATTGGCTTACCTTAATTTCTTCTCCGTTTGTGTTTCCAAAGGATAGATAAACAATCAAAATCAATGCAATCATGATTAAGAAAAATGTTATAAATCCCTTATAGCTCTTTTTTGGTGTGTTTTGTGAATCCAAAGTGTTTTCCTCCGCGAATAAATCTAGTTTTTGTTAATAAAGTGCCTTTTTGAGGCGCTCTTGAATTATATTATAACACACCCAAAAAAAATTGTATAGTGTATTTTGTATTATATTATTATACTA
>CAYJCC010000113.1:0-2173 GCA_964368655.1 uncultured Lachnospiraceae bacterium
ATATATTATTGTGACAATAATCATTAAGGGAGATTAAAGATAAAGAGTTTCTATGACAATGTAAAAAGCCAATATCCATATGGAGAGTTCCCCTCCAAATATACTGTCGCTGGGCAAAATGAGTTGCGTTCAAAAATAAATTCCCCTGTATCGGTTCAAGAAGTAAACGTTGCACCTGCAGAACCACAGCAACAAACAACTATGACTCAAGGACTAAACCTAGAAACTCTTTTGCCACTATTGATGGGTGGAAAAGATAAAAAACTCGACCAAAAAGCTTTATTCAAAGGGTTGCTTCCCGCAAACTCGTCTATTCCACCACAACTTCTTGACCTTTTACTTAATGGAAAGCCAAAAAAAAATGATACTGCAAAAATATCATCTTCGTCTTCCAATATTATAGATACATATCAACCAATAGATTAGTATATACCTTCTTTAATCATGTTATAGAAAAGGATTAAGTTGCCGAATACAACAGCTTCATTGAAATGTCTTATATCCAAACCTATCAAACTCTTTAGTTTATCTAATCGATATACTAAAGTATTTCTGTGCATATAACCTTCTTTACTCGCTATACTTATATTCAAATTATTATCGAAGAAAATATGAACCGTGTTTATAAGTTCTTCATTTTCTAAAACTTTCTTCATTTTTGGTTGTTGAAAAAGCTTTTTATATTTTGAAATTAAGTCGGTGCCACAGTTGTTAAATATATTCTCGCTAGAGAACAACTCCAAACACTCTTTTTTTATTAGCTCTACATTAGAATCTTCATTATCCACCATATCACTTCTCCAATGACCCAAATTTTATTTCAATGACTCTGCCATTTAATATCTTTAGCACTTTATTGTCCGATGCTGCTACAAACGCACTGCAACCATTATTTTCCACCAATTCTTTAACAAGCTCTGCCAAAACTTTCGCTTCACTTGTAGAAAACTCTTCAAATATATCGTCTACTATCAACAACTCAAGTTTTCTCATACTCAATCTTGCAAGTGATAACTTCATCTTATCGAGTTTGTTAAGGTCTTTTACTTTAGTGTCTTGCAAATGCTTCAAATTATACTTTAACAAAGCCGCATTTACACTAGAGTTTATTTTTTCTTTCGTTTGTTTTCTTATTTTCAAAACATATTCAAGGTTACTTTTTACCGTTCTGTTCTCATAGAAATTTCCTTGAGAAGAAACGTATCCCATACTTATATCGGTCTTATAATTTAGTTTGTTAATATTTATATCTTTGATATAAACTTCACCCTTGGTCGCTGGTTCAATTCCTGCAACTACACGAATTAGGCTGCTTTTACCACTTTCTTTCTCGCCGAAAATAACGACAAGTTCTCCATCATCTACAGATAATGAAATGTCGTTTAATGTGTGATATTCCTTTACATAATCAAGATATACATTTTTAACTTCAATCATTTTTTCCTTCCTAAAACCAGTTTATCTTCGAGCGAAAAAACCCGAAGATAAACTAACTTTATTCTTAATATATTGCTTCAATAACCCCGATTTTCCCGTCATTTCTTCTATAAATAACGTTTACTTCGTTTGTATAGATATTGAGGAAGATGTAGAAAGAGTGTCCTAATGCTTCCATTCTAAATTCTGCTTCTTCAATTGTCATAGGAGAAATCTCGAATCTTTTCTTTTTTACCAAGTCTTCTGGGGCTTCACTAAAAGCACCTTCAATAAACAATCCATTACCCGTAGCGTCTCTTTTAATTTTTGACTTAAACTTTTCGTTGTTCTTAACGATTTGTTTCTCAATTTTTGGTAACGCTAAGTCTATATTGTTATACATGTTGTCGCTTGTTACTTCTGCTCTAAAATATAAACCGTCGGAATTGATTGTAACTTCCATCTTATTGTCTGCGCCTTGTTCTTTACAGTTTACTGTAACGTCGAGGTCTTTATCAAAGAACTTTTCGAACTTTTTCAACTTTTTCTCAAGTGTCTCCTTAAAGTTTTTTGATATTGTGTAATTTTTGCTTAAGTATTTTACTTTCATAATACACCTCCCACTATATATATGATAGCAAAGAATGAGCATTTTAGCAATTAAACTGCCAACTTTTTTATAAAATAATAGCGAGAATTACGACCATTTTTGGAGATAAAAAAAAAGGCGATTAACCTCTTTTTGTTTGTTTGGTTT
>CAYJCC010000114.1:0-2132 GCA_964368655.1 uncultured Lachnospiraceae bacterium
TCCTGAAGCGGCACAAGTGTCTATGGAAACAAAACTCGCATGGTTTAGGAGAAATCCAGAGACACATGTTGTGTTTTATGACGAGGCAGCGAGGACGGTCGTAGGATATCTTGCTGTTTATCCAGTAAAACCTTCATTTGCTATAAAATATGCAAAAGGTAAAATTGATTTTGCCAACATAAAAGCATCGGCTATATGTAAGTTCAAAAATAATAAAAGATATTATTTGTATGGTTGGTCATGTGCAATTCTTCCAAAATATCAAGGAAAACCAATCAACGATTTGTTTAGAACTAGTCCATATGACGGAATCAAAGTATTTAGGATTTTGAACGAGGGATTTGTTGAGTTGCTTTGCAGATTAGCAAAACGAGGAATTTACATAGATAAAATGTTTGGCGAAGGTTATAGCCAAAGAGGGGATAACTACATGAAACAACTTTCTCTTGCTAGAATGTATAACAGTAAGAAAAGTGATGCCAACATATTCTTGGGGAATTTCAGTGTTGACGCTTATGCCAGATGCAGAAATTATAAAAAATTACAAGAAGCTTATGCTAAAAAAGGTTAAAAAAGACGCAATAGCGTCTTTTTTATGCTTTACAAATACCTGTTATTACAAGAAGTGCAACCGGTGTTTGTATTTGTGGTCGATTGTCCGCTTAAAACCAATAGCAGCAACAGTAAAAAGTTTGTGTTGGTGTTAAGGTCTGTATCCGTTGCGCTTGTAAAGATAGAAAGCAAGAGAATCAAAAGGATATCGTTTGTTATCATAATCCCTCCTCGAATTCGTTTATATTAAATATGAAAAGTGGTATCTTTTTGTTCCAAATGATAGTTTTTTACAAATTGTTTTTCATATAGATAATAAATGACAAACAAAGTTATGACGTTTGCTTTGTTGAACATATCTGCATATTTTATACTTTTTCTATAAATATTGAGGTGAATATGGGGAAAGTATTATTGATAAACAGCGAACAAGCAGATAAAATAAAAAATTATATGCCAGACGAAGATACCTTGTTTAGACTAGCAAACTTTTTTGGTATCTTTTCAGACAAAACCAGAATAAAGATAATAACAGCGCTTTGTATAAACGAAATGTGTGTGAATGACTTATCTGTATTATTGGATATAAATCAGACAACAGTTAGCCATCAGTTAAAGATTTTGAGACAATGGGGTGCTGTGAAACCATCTAGAGATGGAAAAATAGTGTCATATAAGTTGGTGAGTGATGGCTTCAATGAACTGATGATGGACGGCGTCAATATGTTGTTTTAGTAGAACAAAAAATGTAACGTTCGAATATATGAATATATGCGAATGTTTAATTGGAAAAAGTTATACAGACTTTTACGCCGTGAAATTTCTGGGAAAGTGGAATATCGTGTGGAGTTGAAAAAACACACCTCTTTTCGCATCGGAGGCAAGGCGAGAATAATGGTTTTTCCACGCACACAAGAGGATATCATAAAGACTTTACATTATGTAGAGGACTGTCAATATTATGTATTGGGAGCAGGAACCAATGTTTTGGCTTGTGATGATGACTATGAGGGTGTAGTTATAAAACTTTCTGACTATGTCGGTATAACTCGCAAAGATAATTTGATTGAGGTTCTGGGAGGAACCTCTATTGTTCAGGTATGCAGATATTGTGAACAGAATTCTCTTTCTGGAATGGAAGGGTTGTTTGGTATTCCGGGGACGATAGGAGGAGCAACTGTTATGAATGCCGGTGCAAATGGCGTGGAGATTTCTCAAGTGATAGTTGGGGTTTTGGCACTATATAAAGGCAAAATACGATACTTTTCAAAATCTGAATGTTTGTTTTCATACAGAGAAAGCAGATTCAAAGACTATATTGTCCTAAAAGTTTTTTTACTAGCAAAAGAGGGTGATAAAGAAGATATAAAACAAAGAATGCAGGAGTATATAAGTAAGAGAAAGGCGACCCAGCCCTTAGGTTTTCCTTCTGCTGGAAGTGTTTTCAAAAGAAAAGATGATATTATTGTCAGCAAAATGATTGATTGTGAAGGGCTAAAAGGTTATAATATAAATGATGCAGAGATAAGTAGGGTTCATGCTGGTTTTATTGTAAACAAAGGTAATGCAACCTGTAAAGA
>CAYJCC010000115.1:0-2108 GCA_964368655.1 uncultured Lachnospiraceae bacterium
GTCATAATATTCAAAATATTTCTGCTTGAATTTTTTTGTTTTTTCAAGTTCCAATTTCTTTTTTATGGCGTCTCTTTTTTCTTTTTCTTCTTTTGTCAATTGTGGGGCAGAAGACTCTTTTTTCTCATCAATTATTTTATTATTTTCCATAATTATTTCCTTACTGTTTAATATATCACGAGAAGGAAAAAATATCAATAAAAAACCGTAATTTTGACCATTTTTTATCGGAGATACGCTATTGACTTTGAGAACTCTCTGTGATATAATTTTTTCGGAAAAGAGGAAAGATATGCAGTATTACGAGTATTTAGAAAAGAAAAAACGAGAACAAGCTGATAGTCTAATGAGTAGCCTAGAATGTTCAATGTATATTGAGACTGAAATTTTGGATTGTGGAAAGGTAAGAAAAATTTTACACGTATTCAATATGGATAATTCTACAGTGAATGTTTTTGTGCAAAACGCATTAGAGGATAAGAAATATAAAAAACAGGGTATTGAAATTTGTTTAGATTACCATGTCGATATTTTTAACCCAGATGACTCGGAAAAAATTGACATGAAGCCAATAACCACTGTAAGAAGTTCTCTTTCTATGGAAGAACTTGCAACCCTATTTATAAATTTTAGAGAAGGGAAAGTTAGGAGTCAGTTTGGTGCTTCAAGGAAGAGGAGATAATATGTCAGAATTAAAAGCATGCGCAGAAATAATGAAAAGAATCAGGGAGTTGACTCCTGAAACATTTTCTCAAGAAGAGGCAAATGAATTGGCTAGACAAGTGGGTATGGTATCTTGTCAGGGGTGTAGAGCAAACTTTATAAAGACTATGGAAAAACTGGGCGCAGATATGAAGGCTATTGATTCTGCGATAAAAGAAGGATTGAATAGTAGCGAAAGAGGAAGTGTTGTAAAACAAAAAATGGCTGATGATATAAGACGTGCTATTAAAAATAATAAGCCTAGAAAATAAGAAAAATAATAAGAAATCTGTATAAAAAGCCTTGACAATAGGGGCTTTTTATATTAAACTCATATTGCGTTTTGAAAATAGACGTATTTCCGGTTTAGCCCCCGTAAATATCGTTTATTTTTTACTGATTAGTTCGATAGGTGAAGATTGGACTAATTGCAAATTAAAAATTTAGGAGAAAATAAAAATGAAAACAGTTATGGCAAATCCACAAACTGTAAAAAGAGAGTGGTTACTTATTGATGCTGAAAACATTCCACTAGGAAGAGTTGCTAGTCAAGTTGCTGCAATTTTACGTGGAAAGAACAAACCATCATATACACCTCATTGTGATTGTGGAGATTATGTTATTGTAGTAAATACAGACAAAATGATTTTAACAGGAAAAAAGTTGACAGATAAAGTTTACTGGCATCACACTGGATATGTTGGAAATGCAAAAGAAGTAGTATACAAAGATTTAATGGCAAAGAAGAGCGATTTCGTTCTTGAAAAAGCTGTTAAGGGAATGCTTCCAAAGAATAGTTTGGGAAGAGATATGTTCTTAAAGTTGAAAGCTTACAAGGGACCTGAACATCCACATGCAGCTCAACAACCAAGAACAATTACCATTAAAGGAGGAATCAGATAATGGCAGTTAAAAAGACAGAAGCTAAAGTTGCAGTTTTCACAGCAACCGGACGTAGAAAAAATAGTATTGCAAGAGTTAGATTAACTCCAGGAAAGGGTGCTTTCATCGTTAATGATAAAAACCTCAAAGATTACTTTGGAGAGGGAACATACGAATTAGTTGCTAACCAACCTTTAACATTGACAGAGACAACAGGTAAGTACGATATCACAGTAAGTGTACACGGTGGTGGACTTACTGGACAAGTTGGAGCAATCCGTCACGGTGTTGCTCGTGCGTTAGTTAAAGCAGACGAAAGTTTGAAAGCTGAAATCAAAAAGGCCGGATACTTAACAAGAGATGCAAGAGCTAAAGAACGTAAGAAATACGGTTTGAAGAAAGCTCGTAAAGCTCCTCAGTTCCGTAAACGTTAATACGTTACAAAATATACAGGCACAATATGTGCCTGTTTTTTTATTTCAAAATACGACAGGTTGTGCCATTTTATTTGACAGTTTATGTAT
>CAYJCC010000116.1:0-2063 GCA_964368655.1 uncultured Lachnospiraceae bacterium
ATATAACAAAATTAAATAAGAGAGGGTCTAATGGAAGAAAAATTTGAGGGGAAATTAAACACCAAAAGAACATTCTATGTAGGATTGGCTTTCTTTACTATACTAATGATGTGGCAGATATATAACAGTTACTGTCCATTGTTTTTAGATAGCCTTTTTCAAAAAAACTATGGGGCAGGTAACTACAAATATTTGATTGGAATCATAATGGCTGCAGATAACCTTTTAGCGTTATTTATGTTGCCACTCTTTGGAGCGTTGTCTGATAAGACAAAATCCAAGATGGGAAAGAGAATGCCATACATAATTGCAGGGACGCTCTGTACTATTATATTATTTCCATTTATACCATTTTTATATATTAAAAACAGCGTAGCTGGAGTTGCTGTATTGATGGCGCTTGTACTTGTATCCATGAATGTTTATAGGAATCCAGCTGTTTCGCTTATGCCAGATATGACACCAAAGCCATTGAGGTCTAAAGCAAATGCTATTATCAATTTTGTTGGGTACCTTGGAGCGATATTTGCAGGTATTTTAGCAATGTTTTTTAAGTACGATTCAAATAATGTTGTGTGGCCTTTCGTAATAACTTCAATCTTCATGTTGTTGGCACTCATCATATTGGTATTAAAAATACGTGAAAATAAAATAGAAACCCAAATGAGAGCAGAAATGGAAAAGGGTGAAAAGTTTTCTGAAGCAGTTGATGCTGTTAAAGAAGATGCGCCTATTACTCCTGCAAACAAAAGAAACTTGATACTTTTGATTGTATCTGTATTCCTTTGGTTCTTTGCCTTCAATGCAGTTGAAACATTCTGGACAACATATTCCGAAAATTTCCTTGGAATAAGCACTTGGTCATTGGCAACAATAGTTCTTACAGTATCTTCTTTAATAGCATTCTTGCCATCAAGTTATTTAACTCGTAAAATGGGTAGAAAAAACGTTATTATTCTTGGGCTTGGATTATTGATAGCTGGTTTAATCGGAGCAACATTTATTGGAATGTATATGCCAAAGTTTACAGGTAACACTCCATGGCAATTCTATATGTTAATTATAATGTTTGCATTCAGTGGTGTGGGCTGGGCATTTGTCAATGTTAACTCCTATCCTATGGTTGTTGAAATGGCAAACAAATCTAGCGTAGGAAAATACACTGGATATTACTATACATCCTCTATGGTGGCACAGAGTTTGACTCCAATGATAATTGGTTTCATTATGGACGGATTGGGATACAATATGTTCTTCCCTTATGCAACAATATTTATGGCACTTGCACTTGCAGTATTCTGCTTTGTGAGAACAAAGAAACCACTAATTGAAGCGAAGGACAGTTCTTTAGAAGAAGCAGAAAAACCAAAGAAAACAAGAAAAACAGTAGAAAAATAATAAACCGAGGATTTTATGTCAAGATTATATTTTAAGTATGGAGCAATGGGGAGTTCTAAAACAGCCCAAGCTTTAATGTGCAAATTCAATTATGAACAACAGGGGTTTGACGTTTTGTTGATGAAATCTGAACTTGACGACAGAGACAAAGATGAGAAGGGCAATATTGTTGTAAAAAGCAGGGTTGGTATAAGCAGTTCATGTGCAACTTTTAGTCAAAAAGATAATATATTTGAATATCTAAAGAAAAACAATAGGCTTGGAAATAAAGACGTTTTGATCGTTGATGAGTGTCAGTTTTGTACAAAGGAACAAATAAATCAACTCAAAGAAGTAACGGAATATATCCCAGTTCTTTGTTATGGATTAAAAACCAATTTTAAGACTGAATTATTTGAGGGTTCAAAAAGATTATTGGAAATAGCAGACTCAATTGCTGAAATAAAATCAGTTTGCAAATGTGGAAGAAAGTCCACAATAAATGCAAGATGGGTAAACGGCAAAATAGTGACCGATGGAGATGAAGTGGTAATTGGTGGAGACTCAACATATACTGGAATGTGTTATGATTGTTTTATAAAGCAGTTAAGAGCACAAAAAGAAAACTAAAACAAACTTTGTTAAAATATTGTTAAAGTTGTGCACAATGTGGTACAATAAATATG
>CAYJCC010000117.1:0-2037 GCA_964368655.1 uncultured Lachnospiraceae bacterium
GTCTTTCTTACTTGCGATAAGTTCCTTTTGAGTGTTTTCAACGTCAGCTTTTGCTTCTTGCAATCTTACAGTAACCTCTCTAAGTTTAGCCTCTTTTTCTTCGATAGCCTTTTCTTTCTGAAGCAACTCTTCTTTTAATCCTGCCATCATGTCAACAGTATCTTTAAGTTTTCCAGCATTTTCCTTTAACTGGTCAGCCTTGATTGCAATTTCTCTTTCCTTATATTCAAGTTCAGATAATTTCTTTTGAACGTCGGCGTTATTAAATTTAATTTGTGCCTCGTTAGTCTTCACTTGTTCTCCGGCTTTAATCGCTTGTTGCTTGTATGCCTCCATCTGTTGTTGTACGGCAGCTCTTTCTTTTGCTATCTGTGCTTGAACCTCTGCCCTATCTCTTTCAAGTTGAGTAATCTGTTCTTTAACTTTAGCATTTTCTTCAGCCAATTTTTTAGCTCTGTCTTCTCTATCTTTTACACTGCTTAAGTTTTCAATAAACTCTGCAGATGTAAAGTAATCTTTAACGTTTTGCATAGCCTCGATTTCAGCAGTTTTGATTTTGAAGGAATCTGACAATCTGTCAAGCTGTTGAGTTTTCACAGTAAGTTCTTTTTCTGTTTCTTCAATCTTTGTGTTTAATCCACTAACTTGGTCTAATAAGGTTTGCTTTTCAGCTTCCAATTTTTGCAAGAATGGTGCATTCTGCTCTCTAACAGTTTTTGCCAAAGAACCATAAATCTTGTTCGCATATGTTTTACACTCTGCTTTCATAGATTCTTGAATATTTGCTTTTCTCTTGTCTATTTCAGCATAATAAGTATCAATTTCCTTTTGAATAAGGTCTTGCTGCTTATCAAACTTAGCCTTTGCACTTTCGTATTCAGACTCAGCAATTTGTAATTTTTCTTGTTCTTTCGTTTGTCTATTTCTGAAATAGTTTGCTTCAACAGCAACAGTTGTTGCATTGATTTGGCTACTTAATTGTTCAATAGCCTCTCTATGTACCTGTGCTTTCTTTTCAAAAGTTTTTGTTACTTCTTCAAAGTTTTTAGCATAGTTAAACATTTCATCTTCTTTACTCTTTATTCTGTCAAGCAAAGTGTTTCTTGCTTTGATATATCTTTCACTTTCTTTCATTGCTCTGTCTAATAAGATAGAGTTATCAAGTCCAAGTTCGTCAAAATCATATTCTTCAAACTCTTTTTCATCGGCATTATCTTCTGCAACACGTCTATCTATTTCTGCTTTTTGGTCGAGATATGTTCTCAATGCAGGAATTTCATCTTTGATTTCTTTTTCTGTAAATAAGATTTCATAATCAACATATTCAGGCATGGTCTTACAAGCCTTATCTAATTCTGAAACGAACTGAACAAAGTTTTCTGAAAGTTGTTTTGTTGCCTTTCTTTGTCCCCATCTTAAAACCATAACAATTATGATTCCAACGATAGCCGTAATCGCTGGGATTAAGAATGCCATAAATACAACTGTTGAAAGCACTTCGGACGAGTTGTTATAGAAACCAACACCAACCAAAAGTGAGAAAACAGTTAAAAGGGTTACCCAAAGCAATGTCAATGTTGATATTACTGAATATGCACTTGACCTAATAGGTTTATCAATACAACTTGATTCGTTAATAAAGTCAGATGGTTTCTTATCTCTATTAACCATGTATTGCTGCCAATTAGATCTTATCTCTTTTGGCATACCTCTCATTCTTGAGTTGAAATCAACCAAATTTTCCTGATTTATTTCTGGGTTGGATTTCAAATAAAGGTTCATTTGCTTTAACTTTGCTACTGCCTTTTTCTCGTAAGTTGCTCTTGTAGCAAAAACAACTGCAACAATAGTAGCAACCAATAATGCTAAAATGATAACCAACATAGCATCAAAAGCTAAAGATTTTGCTAACTTGGCAAAAACATCTGCGACCTTTTGAAAAACTCCTAACATTTCTGACATAATAACTCTCCTTTGGGAAATTTTTATACAGTAGTAGTATATCACACTTAAAAATTATTTACTAATATTTTAAGC
>CAYJCC010000118.1:0-2026 GCA_964368655.1 uncultured Lachnospiraceae bacterium
ATTGGATACAAAGAATTGTTTCCGTATTTTGAAGGGCAAGAAACTCTCAAAAATTGCGTTGACCTTTTGAAACAAAAAACAAGAAATTATGCCAAAAGACAACTCACTTGGTTTAATAGAATGGATATAACTTGGTTTGATAAATCAACCACAGATGACAAAAAAATTGTAAAACAAATAAGCAAACTTTATAAAAAATAAGCATGAAAAAACCAGAGCGTTAAGTCTGGTTTTATTTTTAGAATTTTCTAAGCAATCCGATAACTTTACCGATAATTTCAACATGGTCTGTATATATTGGTTCCATAGTATCGTTCTCTGGTTGCAATCTATAACGTCCATCTTCTTTATAAAAACGTTTTACTGTGGCAAATCCATCAATCATTGCTGCAACAATATCTCCATTGTTTGCACTGCTTTGTTGTCTCAATATGATTTTGTCTCCATCGTAAATACCTGCGTTTATCATACTTGTTCCACTAACTGTTAATATAAACATTCCTTCGCCACGGAACATATTAGGGGATACCATAAAGTACTCTTCAACGTTCTCAACTGCAAGCATTGGCTCTCCAGCAGTAATCTTTCCTAAAATTGGAACAGCTATATAATCTTTCATGTTTACAACATTACTATCATTTGAAAGAACCTCTATTGCACGGTTTTTATTTGGATTTCTACGAATCTCTCCAGCTGTTTCCAACTTATCCAAATGATATGAAATAGTACTCGTGCTGGTAACTTTTATAGCACGACACATCTCACGAACTGTTGGAGGGTAGCCATATTTTTCCAAATGAGACTTTATAAATTTTAATAACTCTTGTTGTTTATCAACATTTTTCATTCCGTTCCACCTTCTATCTTATTTTGGTAATTTTATCACACAAAAAGCCTCTTGTCAAACATTTGTTCTATTTTTTATAATTTATTTTTCGACATAAAAAAAGTTCCAATTTAAGGAACTTTTATTCTTTTCTCAATTTAACTTTGTTTGCTACGCCACGTCTAATGTCTTCAGATATAGCCGCATAATGCTTTCGTGTAGTGTTAACATCTTTATGACCAAGCACGTCAGCAACAGCATAAATATCATTTGTTTCTCTATATAAGTTCGTACCATACGTACTACGTAATTTATGTGGAGTAATATGCTTAAGGGGAGTTACCTGTCCAGCATATTTCTTTACAAGTTTCTCGATAGCTCGTACTCCCATTCGTTTATTCTGAATGCTTACAAACAAGGCTTTTTCTGTTGGAGGTAAGTCTTTAAGACCATTTCTCCAAACCAAATATTGTTTTAATGCTTCTGCAACTTCTTCCCCAAAATAAAGAATAACTCTATTTCCACCTTTTCTAGTAATAGTGAACGCGTTTACGGAAAAGTCTATATCATCAACATTAAGTCCGACACATTCAGAAATACGAATTCCTGTGCCTAAAAACAAACTTAACAAAGCGAAATCACGTTCTTTAGTGTGCTTATGAAAGCCTTTTTGCATTGGGGTGAGGGTAGAACCGTCTTCCGATAAATCCAAGAGTTTTACGACTTCATCGACCTCAAGTCTGATAATCTCTTGCTCGTGAATTTTAGGTGTATCTACCAACGCCGCAACGTTCTTCGAAAGTTTTTCTTTTTTGAAGAAATACTTTAATAAACTACGAACACTACTTAACTTACGACCTTTCGCTTTTTCGCCGTTTCTAAAGGTCTTTTTGCCGACTTTATAAACGTTTAAGTAGTCCATAAACATCTCTAAATCAGTAACTGTTACCTTATCTAAATCGGCCAAAGTTAAATCAGAAACCTTCTTTCCTTGAAACTTTTGAATGTCTGAAACTAGAAAATCAAAGAAAATCTTTAAGTCGTTGGCATATCCTAGACGAGTTAAAGGCGTCGTTTGATATTCCAAACCCATAAAAAATTCCGAGCAAAAAGCCGGTAATTTAAGCCTTAATTCTCTAACTTTTAATATATTTTCTTCGTCTCTTTGTCTAAAATAATTATCTTCTCTCATGTTTATAT
>CAYJCC010000119.1:0-2004 GCA_964368655.1 uncultured Lachnospiraceae bacterium
CTTTTTTGTTTATTACGCGTTTTTATTTTTGCAAATATCTTTTTGATTTATCAAACAACCATTTGCGTTGAGGTTTTTTATATTAAGACATTTTAATCAAATCAAAAGGTTTGACTTTTGAAAGTATATATTATAAAATTTTCTTATATTGGAAAAAGGAACTGAAAACATGAAAAAAATACCTGTTATAATCGATACAGATCCCGGCATTGATGATTCTCTTGCACTATTACTTGCTTTTAAGAGCAAAAAACTTGATATCAAATTGATAACAACCGTTGCTGGAAACGTTAATGTTGACGTAAATACCGAAAATGCTTTGTTTTTGGTAAATAAGTATGGATATGAAATCCCAGTTGTTAGAGGCAGTGAAAAACCTTTGGTTCGAACCAGCATTGCTGCCGATGATGTTCATGGAGCTAGTGGTTTAGGAAACTTTGAAAAAGATCCGACCGAAAACGCTCCAGACGGAACAATTGCTGAAGACGCTATTGCTGCAATGTTAAAAAGCAGTCCAGAACCAATGACCGTTATTGCTCTCGGCCCTTTAACAAATATTGCAAAACTTATCATGAAACACCCTGACGCATTAATAAAAATCAAAAGACTTTTTCTTATGGTTGGTTCTTTCGTTGGAAAAGGAAATATTGTAAAGTATGCCGAATTTAACGCATTTGCTGACGGAGAGGCTTTAGATATTGTATTAAAAAGCAATGTTGACATCGTTTTAAGTCCTATAGAATTAGGACACCAAACAGCTATTTCTAAAGATATTTTCTCTTCAGAAAAGATAACCAGTGAAAGAGATATGATGATTACAGAAATGGTTGAAGGTGGAGTTGATAGTGTCGTAAAAGGAAATTTTAGTTTGCATGACCTAAACACAATTTTGGCACTAACAAAACCATGTCTTTATAGATTTAGAAAATGCGACGCAACATTGACTTTGGCAAAAGACAAATATGCTCAAATGAAAATAAATTTCACAAGAAAAGGAAAATATACTGCTCAAATCATCAAGAACCCAAAAAGAGTTAAAAAATATTTCTTAAAAAAGATATATGAAGATTAGGAGGATTTATGAACAAAATAGGAGTTGTAGGTAGCATAAATACAGACTTTGTATTTAGGTCAAAAAACTTACCATTGCCAAGCGAGACAATATCTGGTGAATCTTTTTCCATAAATTTTGGTGGAAAAGGAGCAAATGAGGCAGTTGCTCTTTCTCGTTTAGGTGTAAACTCTGTATTGTTCGGTGCAGTTGGAGACGACATTTTTAGTTCCGAAAATCTTAAAAACTTAAAAAAAGAAAAAGTTCACACTTCACACATTAAAGTCTGTAAAGGCATAACCGGTGGAGCAGCAGGAATAAACGTTGGATCCGGAACAAACAGTATTGTTGTTGTCCCTGGAGCAAACCACAAAATAGACGAAACATATCTAAAAAGTATTGAGGCTGAATTGCTAACTTGCGACGTAATTGGAACACAGTTAGAGATTCCATTCAAGACTGTTGAGGCGCTGATAAAGTTTACAAAGAAAAACAACAAGACTTTGGTTTTTAATCCTTCCCCTATGATTCCACTTTCACAAAAATTATTGGATTCTTGTTCATATATTGTAGTTAATGAAATCGAAATAAAACAACTCCCTGGATACGAAACAGATTCTCAATTATTAAAAAGATACAATGGAAGATTGATATTGACTCGCGGTAGCGAAGGCGCATATTTCTGGGACACAAAACTATCGAGAGTTCAAAATATCCCCGCATTAAAAATAAAGACTTTGGATACCACTGGTGCTGGAGACACTTTCTTGGCAGCGTTCATGTTAGGTTTGGCAAAGAAAAAACCATTGGCTGAAGCCCTTACATTCGCAAACACTTGTGCTGGGATAAAGGTTTCTAAATGTGGAGCACAAACAGGAATGCCAACCATAAAAGAAGTTGAATCTTTTATAAAGACAAAGAAAAAATAAGGCAATCATGCCTTATTTTTTTCT
>CAYJCC010000120.1:0-1969 GCA_964368655.1 uncultured Lachnospiraceae bacterium
CTTTCCCTCACGGTACTTGTTCGCTATCGGTCACTAGATCGTATTTAGCCTTACGGGATGGTCCCCGCTCATTCACACTAGATTACACGTGTCCAGTGCTACTCTGGATCTCTGCTCGAGATATAAAAATGTTTCGCTTACGGGGCTATTACCCTGTTTCGCTCGGTTTTCCAACCAAATTCTGCTACATTTAATACTTTCTCTTTATTGCAGGTCCTAACCCTTAACATATTGCTATATTAAGTTTGGGCTCTTACCCTTTCGCTCACCACTACTTAGGCAATCATTAATTTATTTTCTTTTCCTCCGGATACTAAGATGTTTCAGTTCTCCGGGTTCCCTTCTGCACACTATGAATTTATGTACAGATACTAATGGATTAACATTAGTGAGTTTCCTCATTCGGACATCTGCGGGTCACAACCTATTTGCGGTTCACCGCAGCTTATCGCAGCTTATCACGTCCTTCATCGGCGCCTAGTGCCAAGGCATCCACCATACGCTCTTTTTAGCTTGATCGTATTTCGTCGAATTATACTTTGGTTATTTTTTTATAAACGGAAGAATCAAAACTCGGATTGCAAACATTTGCAATATTTGAAATTGATTACTTCTAAAAATTTGTATTACTCTTGTTAATTTCTTAACTTAGTAATTTACTAACTTTACTCGTTGTTAATTTTTTGATTTAATTATGTAGTTGTCAAGGAACTGGTTGGTCCACTGCTTTTCGAGTGAACGCAAGGTAATTTTAACACCTGCCAAAATCAAAGTCAATGTTTTTTTACAACTTTTTTCAAAAACTTTTATTTTTTTTTGAAAATTTTTCACCACCCCTCCGGGTGTTTCTAAAAAGTAACAAAAATTGTGTTCGAAAGTTCAAAAAAATAGTAATTTTGGGTCTGAACACGCCTCCGGGCGTTCATTTTGAGATGCATTTTTAGAGTAAGATTTTTATAATTTTATGGTTTCGCACTACTTTGATTACATAAAAATACGATATCCCACGCCCTTCCCCATCAAATAAGTCCCGTTAATCATATATTCCACAGGAAAAGCCCAATAAAACTAAAACAAAAAGCCCACCCATACCATTTCAAACAAAAAAAGATGTGTTTCCACATCTTCTCTTTTATTCTTTAGCGGCCTTTTCTGTGAGAGCCATAAATACTTCCATGTTTTGCAAAGGAATATATTTTTTCGGTAAGAATGTTTTCTGCGTCAAAGCCTAAAGCCTCATATAATTCAACCATGTTTTTCAGTTCTCTAAATGTCTTTTGAACATCACAATGAGTTTTTGCAGTAGAAGAGAATATGTCTTTTGGTCTCTCTGTCATAAGGGCTTCTGTTTTATTGTATAAGAACTCTGTAACTTCAGCAAACTGGGAAGCAACTAATCCATCAACTGTTGGTCCATCATACCCTTTTGGTACTGCATTGTACTTCTCTCCCTTCTCATTTTCAATAAAAGCTTTTAGAGGTATTTTTCCATCATCTATTCTTTCTTGGTTGGTTGGAAATAATATAAGTGCTGCACTATCCCATGGCATATGATGAATATAAGCCAATGCCAAAAAGTCATTTGGGTTTATTCCTAAAGCGGCGTCAAAATTCAATCCTTGTGTCAAATTCTTAAATGCGACTCTAACCTCTTCACTCTCTGTAATAAGGTCATCAATATTTCTTACAAAGTTCTCTTCTCTTTCTTCTAAATTTGAAATCTTCTCCATCGCAGGATTTATTCTTTTAACCAATTGTCCATCTTTTATCTCAGCAATAATTTCTGCAAAGGATTTTACTTTTTTCTCTTCAAGTTCTTCTGCCATATTTTTACCTCTTTTGTTTCTTTACACGAAAAGAATAGCACAGTTTCCTCCCATCGTCAATACTCATTTTGAAAAAATATTCTTTATTTTTACAGTCACCTTTCCCATACAGAAAAATCCCCCTCATTATATTGTATATATAT
>CAYJCC010000121.1:0-1931 GCA_964368655.1 uncultured Lachnospiraceae bacterium
ACCCTATATGGAGAGTTGGCAGAGCGGTCGAATGCGGCGGTCTTGAAAACCGTTTTAGTGCGAGCTAACTGGGGTTCGAATCCCTAACTCTCCGCCACAAAATTAAGAGTGCTACTAGCACTCTTTTTGTTACACAAAGGCAAATCATGTACACTTTGTTATATAAAATAATTCCCGGGATTTGATATGTTTTATTATAAAAGTTATTTAATTTAGGTGCAGGATAATGAATATTTATGATATAATACTCTTAAATGAGGAAGTTATGAAAAATATAAAAAAGATTTAGAACAAAACATTTAATAAATGTGCTAATGAAAAGATTGTTTATGATAACTGGTTAGACCAATACGAAACAGGCTTATTGAATGCTAAAACACAAATTTTAGATTTAGGTTGTGGAACGGGCAATGATACACTCTATCTTATGGAGAAAGGTTTTGATGTTATGGCTTGCGATTATTCTCAAGTTGCTTTGGATATATTAAAAAACAATATACCAAACGTAAAAACAAAAAATGTAGATGTTACTAAAAAACTGCCGTTCCCAGATAACTCTTTTAATGTTGTTGTTGCCGACTTGGTTTTACACTTTTTTAATGACAAGACTACTCCAAGAATAATGAAAGAAATAAGAAGAATTCTTTCAGAAAGTGGTGTATTGCTTGCAAGAGTGAATTCATTGGCTGACACGAATTATGAAGGTGGGAAGGGCAAACAAATCGAAGATAACTTTTATTTCGTAGACGGACATTATAAGATGTTTTTTAGCATGGAAGATGTACAAAAGTATTTTTCAATAATTGGACAACCCGAGGCCAAACAAGCAGAAATGCTTAGATACTCAAAGCCAAAGCAGTTATTAGAGGTGAGGGTAGTTAAAAATTGATATAAAAAAAGAGAGGTTCTTATGAAATTTGAGTTTTTTGATACTTTTCATATCGTTTATACAGTTTTATCTAAATTGTTAATATAATCTTCAATATATCCCTTATTGTATATTCTCTCTAGTGTTTGTCCAAAAGCTGAATTATTCGTTATTTCCTTTCCCCAACGCTGTTGTAAAAGATTAACGGCACAATCTTCTAATCTTTGTATCTTGCCGTCTGCAGTGGTTATTATTCCTTTTGCAATGGAATCTCCAAATATTGTTATGTTATAATCTCTTAATTTACACATTTTACTCCTCGCTTATATTTGTATTATATGTCTTAGTATGGCTAAAGTCTATCTACATAAACATTTTTGAACTCCATTCTTTTATTCGTCAAAAATAGAGAATATTCTTACAACTCTACTGAGAATAGAATTGATAATAATACCCATATTTCGTTTTGTTTTTGTTTGCTATTGTTGTATAATATATGCTATGGAAGACATAAAGAAGACATTTGCTAAAAACCTATCAGAGAATAGAAAGAAACTTGGACTTACTCAAGCTGAACTTGCAGTACGTTTGAATTTTTCTGATAAATCCATATCTAAATGGGAAAGAGGGGACGGATTGCCAGACGTTGAGACCATGATACAAATGGCTGTCTTGTTTCAAACAACCGTTGATAATTTGATATCTGAAAAACCGAAAGAGCCAACCTTGAGTATGCGTGAAAAAATTATGAACAAGAGCAAGATATTCATAACTATCCTTTCTGTGGGTTTGGTTTGGTTGGTGTTTACAACATTATTTGTAATATTGAAATCGGCTGTTCCAACCTTGCCTGATACATGGCTTTGCTTTGTATATGCTGTTCCAGTATCTGCGATTGTATTGATTGTGTTTAGTGCAATGTGGGGAAAACATTGGCAGACGGCAACAGTCGTATCTATTCTTATATGGACATTGATTTTAAGTGTATTCTTGACAGTTGATTTTGATGGAATATGGATACTATTTATAGCATGTATTCCACTTCAAATACTAACAATAATAT
>CAYJCC010000122.1:0-1914 GCA_964368655.1 uncultured Lachnospiraceae bacterium
TCAGTTTTACAAACAGATGGCTATTGCAAGTGGATTTGAAAGAATATTCGAAGTCGGTCCCGTTTTCAGAGCAGAGAAAAGTTATACAACTCGTCACACCACAGAATTTACCGGTGTCGACTTGGAAATAGCAAACATCGACTCCCCTGAAGATGTAATGGCTATCGAAGAAGAAATGTTGGTATACGCCCTTACCTTTGTTAAAGAAAAATACGGCGAAGAAATAAAGAGAGTTTTAGGTGTAGACGTTGTCGTTCCAACTCGTCCATTCCCTCGCATCACTATGTCAGAAGTTGCTGAAGAGATGAGAAAAGAAGGTTTCGACATGGAAGAAGGCGACGACTTGACAACAGAAACTGAAAAAGCCCTCGGAAAATACATGATGGAAAAGTACGGACACGAGTTCTATTTTGTAACAGAATACTCAAAGGATATCAGAGCATTCTACCACATGAGATACGACAACAAACCAACTATTGCAAAAGGCTACGACTTATACTGGAAAGGTGTGGAAATCACAACAGGAGCTCAAAGAGAACATAGATACGAACAGCTCACCAAACAAGCACTTGAAAAAGGCCTTTCTCAAGAAAAAATCCAATTTTATCTAGACTTCTTCAAATACGGTTGTCCTAGACATGGTGGTTTCGGTATTGGATTAGACAGAGTTACAATGTTATTATTAGATTTACCAAGCTTAAGGGAATCAATGTTTATCTTTAGAGGCCCTTCAAGACTTACCCCATAATAGGAGAAAAATATGGAACAGATAACAATAAAGGACGTCGAACATTTAGCAGACCTTTCTGCCCTAGAGTTTTCAGATGACGAAAAGAAAGAGTTTGTTCACGATTTGAACAACATTCTAGACATGGTAAACCAGATTCAAGCAGCAGATGATGGCGGAGAATTTGTTTACAACAGAAGTCATAAGTTGTCCGATTTGCGAGAGGATAAAATAAAAGAAAGCATGTCTCAAGAAAAAATACTTGAGAACGCTCCAAAACAAAGAAGAGGCAGTTTTAACGTGCCATTGGTGGTGGAATAATGGAATTGAAAGATAAAACAGCCATCGAGATTTTGGATATAATAAAAACCAAAAAAACAACTTGCAAAGAAGTTGTTTCCTATTACTTGTCAAACATAGAAAAATACAAACATAAAAATGCAGTACTAGAAGTATATAAAGATGAATCATTAGCAAAAGCCGATGAAGTCGATCAACTTATAGCTTCAGGAAAACCCCTTCCTAAATTGGCAGGGTTACCTATCATAATAAAGGCAAACATGCTCTATGACGGACACATTGCATCTTGTGCATCAAAATTTTTGGAAAAATATAAATCACAATATACAGGCACTGCTCTACAGAAACTTTTAGATGCTGGAGTTATTGTTTTGGGAATATCCAACATGGATGAATTTGCCATGGGTGGTTCTACAGAAAACTCTGCATTTGGTCCATGCTTAAACGCATTGGACGACTCTCGCGTTCCGGGTGGTTCAAGTGGTGGTAGTGCTGTTGCTGTTGCTTGTGATATGTGTCCAGTTGCCATCGGAACAGATACCGGTGGTTCAATCCGTCAACCTGCTTCTTTCAACGGTTTAGTAGGTATTAAACCAACTTATGGAAGAGTATCCAGATACGGACTTGTCGCCTTTACATCTGGAACAGACCAAATCTCCCCTATTTCCAAAGATGTAAAAGATAGTGCTTTGATTCTGGAAACCATTGCAGGAAGGGACGAAAATGATGAAACAACATTGCCCGTTTCTGTTTCAAGCTATCTGGAACAAATAAAACCTTCTATCAAAGGAATGACGATTGGTCTCCTAAAAGAAACATTGGATCTTATGGACAAAACTCCATATAAGGCTATGTATCAAAAAATTGCAGACTGGTTTATCTCTCAA
>CAYJCC010000123.1:0-1885 GCA_964368655.1 uncultured Lachnospiraceae bacterium
TCATATATTACTTCCTTATTTATGTTCTTTATCTTAAATAAAATATCATTTAATTCAACTGCAAGTTTTTTTCTTTCGTCAATGTCTCTTACGCCCATAATCTGTTGAGTCAATTTCTTTTGTTTTGCAGCCAAACCACTCATACATAAAGTTCTTACGCAATCATCGTAGTAGTTCTCATTTTCTTGTCCTTCCGTAAACTGATAGTTAACTATTGCTTTAACTGGAAGATTCTTTTCAACGTCAAACATATCAAATATTGTACTTATGATTGGCATCTTGCCTTGCTTATATGAGTCGTTTATGTACGAATAAATTTTTACATAGTCCGAGTTCGTCAAACTCTCTTTTATCACGGCAGCTCTTTTCGCATATGCTTTTTTGTTTAATAGCGATGCTAAAACAAAATTTACAGCTTTAGTATACGCATTCTGTTGATTTACCTCTAGTCCCGTCTCCACTTTTTCTGGAGTTGTTGGCTTTCTATCCCCTAACTGCAAATCTGCTTTCAATACATCCAACGAAATATTAGTTATATCTTTTATCTTTTCCAAGTATAAGAATTTCTCGCTAGTCGTATCTAATTTTTTAATAACACTCATTGCCATTTTTACAAACTTGTTTTTCTCTTCCGTCTTTGTCAAATCAAATTCGTCTGCATAATGATCAATCATGTACTCTACCCAATACTTACTTGCTGTAATTTGCTCACGAAACTTGTCCACGCCATGTGCTTTTACATATTCATCTGGGTCCATCTTGTTTGGCAACTTGGCAACAAATACTTCCAATCCCTCTTGCACAAGTATGTCTATTGAACGTATCGCTGCTTTTACCCCAGCACTATCGCCATCTAAACAAAGTACTATTTTTTGACAAATCTTTTTTAACTCTTTTGCATGGGCTTGAGTAAGTGCCGTGCCCAAACAAGCAACAACATTATGTATCCCTTGTTGGTAAACAGATATAACGTCCATCTGCCCTTCAACAACGATTATCTCTGACACGTCGTTCTCTTTTTTCTCTTTTTTCAACAAGTTTATGCCATAAACACATCTGCTTTTGTCAAAAACGCTTGTATCTCTGGTATTTTTGTATTTCGCAAAGTCTGGATTATCTTCTAGTAATCTACCACTAAAACCAACTACTTCGCCATAAGAATTTACTAATGGAAAGATAAGTCTACCGGCATAAAAGTCATAATATTTACCATCTTTTTCCCCGATAATCCCAGCTTCGTTCATGAGTTCAGTTGTGTACCCCTTACCCTTTAAGTAATTAACAACCTCATTCCAACCAAGACTATAACCAAGAGCAAAAGTTTTTACCGTTTCAGGTTTTAGTCCTCTCTTGTTTATGTAATCCATTGCAATCTTTGCTTGTGGTGATTTTAGATTTGAATAGTAATAGTTAGCAGTATCTTTCAAGATACCATAAATATCATCTTTTAATTTTTTCTTCTGAAGTATGTTTTCGTCAAAAGATTGTTCTGGCATTTTCATTCCACAATTCTCTGCAAGTATCTTACAAGCATCATAGAAGTCACAGTTCTCTACGTTCTGCACAAATGTGATAACGTCCCCACTGGCACCACAACCAAAACAATGATAAAATTGTTCTACCTCATCAACAGCAAAAGAAGGTGTCTTTTCAAAATGAAATGGACATCTCCCCCACCAAGTCTTGCCTTTTTTTTGCAAAGGCAAATACTTTTGTATAACAGCAACTATATCATTGTTGCTTTTTAATTCTTCTTTCCAACTGGCAAAATCTTTAATCAATGTTCTTCCCTTTCTTCATGCGTTTAATAATGTCGTTTTTATGCCAAATTTCGTGTGTACATATTATTATTACAACAGAGGTTGTTCCTTTTCCTCTTTTTTAT
>CAYJCC010000124.1:0-1817 GCA_964368655.1 uncultured Lachnospiraceae bacterium
ACGCTATGTCTTATAACTTTGTCATTTAACATAAATCCCTCTTGATATTCCTCAAGCACGATACCGTCTTTCTTTTTCTTCTCTGCTCCAACCAATACTGCATTGTGAAAGTTAGGGTCGAATGGTTTGCCAACACATTCTATTTTTTCAACTCCAAGGTCTGTTAACGCTTTCTTTAACTGGTTATATATAAGGTTAATTCCGTCTAAAACCTTTTTGTCTTCTATGTTCTTTGTGGCTTCCTTGAAACTATCCAATGCTGGAAGTAATTTCTCAACTGACACGGATACCCCGTTTAAGAAACTCTCTCTAACAATGTCTTTGTTTCTACGCTTATAGTTTTCGAAATCTGCCTGTATTCTCTGTGCAAGTTCAAGATAATTAGCTTCTGGAACTTCATCATGACAATGTCCACCACAACCACAGTTGTCTTCTGGCGTACATTTGCAATCTGGTCCACAGTTGCATTTGCTCTCTTTTTTACTATCTTTTTCGCAATTGCACTTATCCTTTTTTATATCATCTTTCTTGCAATTACATTTTTCGGTTTTTTCTTCAACCGGTCTTTCTTCATCTTTAAGTTTTATCTTTGTCTTTTTTGCTTCTGCCATTTGCTCCTCCATTTTGTATATTAGACTCGTGAATAATGTCTTTGTTCTGCTCATCAAGTATATATTTTAACGCGGACGCTATTTTCGCGTAATCTAGCCTTTTTGGACCTATAACACCAATGCTGGTGACAAGGTTACTGCTCAACTTATAATTTGCCTTTACTATACTGAAATCGTTGAGGTCTTCATTTGGGTTCTCTTCGCCTATCGCGAACACAAGGTCATTTGTGGAATTATTATCAATATTTTCAATAATGTCCTTTATTTCTTGTTCATTTTCAAGAATGTGAATCAACTTCTTTGCGTTGTCAATATCCTTTTCTTCAGTACTATTTAAGATAAGTTGTGGATTTGCACTTGTTATTATGCTGGTTTGTTTCGCATACTCTTTCAATACCTCAATCAATGTTGTAAACAACTCTTGATAATAACTTATTTGCGCATTGAACATTTCGTTATAGTATCCTATATTGTTAACGACGTCGCTTATCTTCTTATCATAGAAACTGGTAGTCAAGAATTTACTTGCATCTTTACAGTTTTCTTCGGTTATGCTTTTGTTAAGTTTAATAGTGTTGTTTATTATCCCAGCATCTGTCTTAATCAAAACCAAGCCTTGCCCTGTGATGAGAGGTATTACGTTGATTTCCTTTAACACAAGGTCTTTGTACCCTGCCATGGAAATGACGGTAGGATAATTGGTTATATCACTTATACTCTTCGCCAAGTCAGCTAACATATCCTGTAAAAAAGCCGAACGACTGATGAATTTGTCCTTTATCTCGTCTACTTGCGAGATATCCAGAACATTGTTTTTCATCAACCAATCGACAAAATAACGGTATGCTCTAGTGGTAGGAATACGTCCTCCACTGGTGTGTAACTGTTTCAAGAAGCCCATTTCTTCAAGTGCATTCAACTCGTTTCGGAGTGTTGCTGGACTTATAGAACTAAAACTTTCTGTGTGAACTTTTTGGCTGGTTATAGGCAAAGCGTTTTCGATATAACTCTCTACGCAATGTAAGAGCAATTCTTTCTTTCTATCTTTAAGTTCGAAATCGTCTTTCATTCTTTCCCCATATTTTTACATTTTTAGCACTCTCTTCTCAAGAGTGCTAGCAACATTATATTCTTATTAGTATGAGTAGTCAACAAATTTATGCAACTTTTTTGAAAAATTTTTTAACTTTTTGTCTTGTTTATTAT
>CAYJCC010000125.1:0-1814 GCA_964368655.1 uncultured Lachnospiraceae bacterium
ATGGTGGAAGCATGAATGTAAATCCTGCTTTTGTATTTTCTTCAATAAATAAACTCACTAGAGCCCATTCTAATCTTGCACCTAGTCCAGTATATATCCAACTACCGTTTCCTGCAAGTTTTGCACCACGAGTATAGTCGATAAGTCCAAGACTTTCACAAAGTTCAACATGGTTTTTTGCTTTGAATGTAAATTCTGGTTTTTTACCAACTGTTTTTATAACCTTGTTTTTCTCTTTTCCACCTGCTATAACGTCCTTGTCTGGCAAGTTTGGTAATCTAAGAAGAAAATCTTCCATTTTTGCGTCTAATTCTTTTACCTTTTCGTCAAGCTCAACTATTTGGTCTCCCAAAGCCTTCATCTCTGCTATAACAGATGATGCGTCCTTTCCCTCTTTCTTGAGTTGTGGAACGAGTGCGCTTTCCTTGTTTCTTTTTGCTTTTAATTCTTCTGTTTGGTTAATCAAAGCTCTTCTTTCAGCATCTTGCTTTAATAGGTCTTTGAAACTAACTTTCACTCCTTTTTTTGCGAGTCTTCTTACTATTGCTGTAGGATTCTCTCTTATCAAATTTAAGTCTAACATTTTATCCTCCACGTTGACATATCTCAACTTATGCCTAGATTTTAATACATTTCATCTGTTTTTACAAGTAAAATCGAGGTTTTCGGTTAAAAACTTGAGGTTTTTCGCACCTTGTTTGTAAAAGTTTTGCATATTGACAAAACGTCGATTTTATTGTAAAATAAGTTACTCCATAAAACATGTAGGGGAAAAATGAGAAAAATTTCAAACATCTTTATCTTACTTATGCTAGTTTGTGGATGTGCATTATATTGTGCACGTCTTTCTTCTAATGAAAAAGAGTATGCCGTTGCAGACTCTTCTTACGACGCAAGTGTTAGTAAAGAGATAGAAACTATCTTATTGGATTACAATTCCTTAAACAAAATAATCCAGTCCAAACATTCACAAAACTCTGACATTATGGACTCTCCTTTTGAAGAAGAAAGTTCTGTTGTTGAAAGTAAAATATATAACAACTTCTTTGAGTTGTATCAGACTGCAATAACAAACCATATGAATGCCAAAAATGTTGAAATGGTTTCATCAACAGGAAAAATGAATGTTCAAGGCAATATCGGTTCCTTTTCGGTTAACTTAACAGGTTCTCCAACTTCTCTAATTCAAAGAAACTCTTCAGGCTGCTATTATCTGGATTTCAAAATCTCAAAAATGAATTTGGAAGGACTTGTTGACCTTTCTGTTGACAACTATTATTATTTCAATGGTTCTAAATTCTATACAAAACAGTTTAATCAGGGAAGTAAGAAAATTATAAGTGAACAAAATTATCTCGATACTTATGGTGCCTTTCCAACAGAAATGCTTTTGGATATAAATCCAGAAACCGTAGATTTACATAGTTTTACGTATGATAGTTTTACAGAAAGATATACTGCTACACTATCCTTTAAGCAAAAAGACGGAAAAAGTTTAGGCCTAGAAAAATATTCAAGGATGATTAGTGCTTTTGCTTATCATCACGAAGTCAGAAATGATGGTATTGATATGCAGTCGGTTGCTTACACTTTTATCATAAATAAAAAAGGTCAATTTGTTGCCATGAATAATAGTGAAAACTGGAACGGTTCAGTAACATGGCTCACCCTTAATCTAAATTGTAAAATAAAGATTTCGGCATCAATGTTGTGGACATTCAGATATCCAAAAACATTAACAACGGCAACCTATACTTTTTAATTGATATCATATCAAGGCATATTGACAAATGGGCTGTTTTAATATATTATAT
>CAYJCC010000126.1:0-1739 GCA_964368655.1 uncultured Lachnospiraceae bacterium
GTATTATACAGTAAAAGTTAAGTTTTGACAATAATTTGGTCATAATTGAATAAATAGTTTCCAATTTTTGTAAATTCTGTTATGATATGATTATAAACAGAAATCATTAGTTAAAACACTTGTGAGGGAAAAGATGAAAGAATTAACAATAAAAGGTTTCGAAGAAAAACCATTGGCTTGTTACCTTTGGGACGATTGTGTTTCTCCAAAGGGAGTTATCCAAATAGTACATGGTATGCAAGAACATGCACTCCGATATTCTGACTTTGCTCAATACATGAACAAGATGGGATATGTTGTGTTTGCAAGTGACTTGCGTGGTCATGGAAAGACTGCCGGTTCTGTTGACCAACTTGGTCAGACCAGTACCGACCTATTTGCTGAAGTTGTTCAAGACCAAATTATCATTGCAAAAAAGTTAAAAAAAGACTATAAAAAGCCACTTGTCATTCTTGGTCATTCTTTTGGTTCTTTCATAACACAAAGATTTATTCAGGTATGCGACCTTCCCTCAAAGGCAATATTGAGTGGTTCAGCATATACTAAAACACTTGAAATGAAAATGGGAAAATTTTTTGCTAATCGTATATGTAAAAAGCACGGAACATCTGCCCCTGCTGATTTAATAGAAAATATGTCTTTTAAGAAATATGGCAAGAAATTCAAAAACGGAAACTGGTTAACTCGTGACGAAAAGATTTTTCAAGCATACAGAGAGGACGAATACTGTGGAACACCCTTTCCTGCCGGTTTCTATCGTTCAATGTTCAACAACCTTGTAAAAAACTATGAAGAAATAGATAAAGTTAGCTCTACCCTTCCAATCTTTATAATAGCCGGAGACGAAGACCCAGTTGGAAAGAAAGGAAAATTAGTTGAGAGACTCTGTTTGGCATATAAGAAAGCACATAAACTAGCCGAGATGAAAATCTATCATGGTTCCAGACATGAAATATTGAATGAAACCAACAAGGAACAGGTTTACAACGATATATTAGACTTTATAGAAAGATAAAAAGACTACTGCAATCGCAGTAGTTTTTTCTTATTTCCCTATAAGCACGAAGTATTTAATTCTGTTGAGCGTAGTGGACAGGCACCATGAGTTGTGGCAAAGCCACAATGGGCTGAAGGCCCAAAAAACAACCCGGAAGGGTTGTTTTATTTTCCTTATATAAATGATGCCCAGCCTTTTTCTATACTATTAAATATGCAATTGGTGCTGATAACAAACCAAGAGGCGGGATTGGACACTTGTGTACAAGAAGCGTCTGGGCGCAGTTGAGCACCATGAGTTGTGGCAAAGCCACAAAGGGCTCAAAGACCAAAAAAAACAACCCTTTCGGGTTGTTTTATTTTCATGGTGCTGATGATCGGACTTGAACCGATACGAAGTTGCCCTCGAGGGATTTTAAGTCCCTTGCGTCTGCCTATTCCGCCACATCAGCGTATTAATATGGAGGCACCACCCAGATTCGAACTGGGGATAAAGGTTTTGCAGACCTTGGCCTTACCGCTTGGCGATGGTGCCATATCTTTTTCTTTTGTTATCTAAGGGCAAGAGCTGTTAAGTCTTTTTTGTAATAGTTCATGTATTAACTGGAGCGACGATGTGACTCGTACCTACTCTGTTTTTTGCAAAGACTTTCTTTTCTTTGCTTAATCATATTCAACATTCGTTTATCTCGTGTCTTCGACCGAACTCTGCTCGTTCGAATCTCTAATATGCGATATTCAAT
>CAYJCC010000127.1:0-1723 GCA_964368655.1 uncultured Lachnospiraceae bacterium
ATTCATATATATCCATAGCCACGGAGAGTGGGCTATCGCCAAATCCAGGGGCATCGATATTTATAGTGCGAAAACCTGTCATGGATTGAGCAACTTTTCTAAAACTGCTGACACTACCTCCCCAACCATGCAAAAAAAGAACAACTTCGCCCTCTCCATTATCCTCATAATTTATCTTACTTTTCATACTTTTATATATGAGAATAAAAATTATGAAGTTAAAAAAAGTGCCGAAGCACTTTTATATTTCTAAAGAATAAATCAAACCATCTCGACCATTCCCATAATAATTTTTACGAGATGATATTTTTTTGAATCCAACTTTTATATATAAACCAAGGGCCTTTTTGTTGGAATCTTCAACTTCTAGTATCACTTTTGACACTTGTAACTTTTTCAAATTTTCTAACAAAGCTTTCATCAAATCAGTAGCAATACTTTGGTGTTGGTATTCCGGCAAAACAGCAACTCTTAAAATGTCGGCAGTTTCCATAAAATAACTAGCACTGGAAAAGCCTATTATCTTATCCCCGTCTTTTGCTACCATATATAAACGATTTTTCTCGTTCATATCGGTAAAAAACATTTCTCCTGTCCATGCTCCACCTTTAGGATAAACTAATGTTTCAATATCCCCCAAGATATCAGCATTTGAAGAATCTGTTTGTTCAATCTTTATTTTCATTTTTCCAACTCCCTTTCGGCTTGTGGCTTTTGCATATATACTGCTTCTAATTGATTATTGTCCACGAATTTCCTATTTTTTATAGCGTTTTCCATTGCCAACTGAAGCAATCTCTTATAATCTTTTATAACTTTTGTATTTGGAAACTCCAATCCATCTCCGTCAACAACAAATATGTTTTTTCCAAATGATGAAATTTCGTCGTTTTCCACCACTCCTGTTTTTTCTATGTCAGATGCCCTGTATATCGCATAATAACAACTTGTTTTCGTGCACTTCAACAATCCAACACCATTTTTTATCTCTTCCTTAAGCACATCAAATGCAGTCAAACCAATAAGCTTACAGTTGTTTACTGCAGCAAATCCCTTGATTGTTGCAATACCAATTCGAATGCCCGTAAAAGAGCCTGGGCCAGTTATCACCCCCATATAGTCCAAATCTGTAACCTTTATAGATAACTGTCTTAAAAGACCATCTATCTCGCCCAAAAGGACATCGCTGTGACGTCTCTCGTTTGGTAAAGTTGCAAAAAGCACTTTATCATCTTTTCTGGCTATTACGTTTGCAGAGTTACCTGCAGTGTCTACAAGAATATATTTCATATTCCCCTCTCTATAATAAACTTCCTAGCATTATCATCTATCTTTTCAATAGTTACTGTTTTACACTTTTCATCAAAATAACTTGGCGCATTTTCAGCCCATTCGACAGTCACAATAGCATTTTCGTCGTTTAAGATATCGTGTATCCCTAACATTTCCAACTCGTCTTCATCTTCTATTCGATATAAATCCAAATGATACAGACGCAACTTTTTGCCCTCGTATTGTTTTACAATGTTAAATGTAGGACTGGTTATATCTTCTTTTATTCCAAGCGTCTTTCCTAATGACTTAATAAAGGTAGTCTTTCCACTTCCCAAATCTCCATGAAAAAGAATCACCTCGCCACCTTTGAGTTCACGAGCGAATTTCTTTGCCAACTTCTGTGTATCTTTTAAGTTTTTTACTACCATTTCCATACCTTGTATTATAC
>CAYJCC010000128.1:0-1707 GCA_964368655.1 uncultured Lachnospiraceae bacterium
AGTCTCATCAGCACCGTCTTAATGATGGTTGTGGTCGGACAGTTTTTATTGATAGATAAACCAGCCGCAGACAAAGTTCCTCGTGGCACAGTTATAAATGGAATAAGCGTTGGAGGCATGTCTTCTTCAAAGGCAGCATCTCTGCTTTCAAACATGATATCTGATAAAGCAAACAACTTTCAGTTAAACTTACATTATGGAGATAAGTCTTGGTCGTTTGATAAAGACGACTTTGAGGTAAACAGCAATGTACATACTATAATAGAGATGGCGCAGGAACGAGAAAATATCAACTCTGATTACGAGTTACAGACTCAAACCCTTTCGGAGTTAGAAAGTGATGGACTATCCATAAACTTGGCTTTTAACTACCTTTTTGTCGGTCTAGACGATAAAATAGAGACAATTATGTCTGAAATAGAAATTCCGGCGAAGGATAGCGAAATAACTTTTACGCCAAATTTAGAAAATAAATTTGACATAAGCGAAGAAACTATTGGACTTCGAGTAAACAAAGACGAGTTATATACATTGATAAACAATCAGTTCTTAAAAAATAACGTGATAAATATTGAAATACCAACCATGGAAGAACAACCAACCGTTACAAAAAGCGATAATGAAAAACTGACAAGAAAACTATGTGAATACAAAACAAATGTTGCAGATAGCACAGGTGCAAGAAAAAGCAATGTAAAACTTGCCCTAGATAAAATTAACGGATTGGTAGTAGAACCTGGGGAAACTGTCAGTTTTAACAAACTGACCGGCCCTCACACACTTGCCAACGGATATAAGGTTGCTACCATCATATATAATGGCCGATTTGTGGACGGCGTAGGCGGTGGAATATGTCAGGCTAGTACAACTTTATATAACGCTTTGCTTTTGGCCGACGTGGACGTTCTGCAAGTCAAAAAACACACCTTGCCAGTTAAATACGTTCCACTAGCACTTGATGCCATGGTTGCAGAATACTCTTCTGACCTAGTTTTCAAAAATACTGCCGAAACACCTATATATATCGCAACGTCTTCCGACAGCAATTCTGTATATGTTGAAATATATGGTTTGGATAACCGAGAATACACAATTAAAACACGTTCAGAAACCATTTGCACAATCCCACATAGTGGTGACGTCGTAAAAGCAGACTCAGCTCATGAATATACTGACAAAGTTATTTATCAAGGTGAATACTATCGTCTGACATACCCTAGAGATGGCTACGAAGCCAAGGCATACGTTTGTTATTACAAGGGCGACGATTTAGTCAAGGAAGAAGAAATTCGTCACGAAATATACTACCCTCAAAACGGAATCGTGATTGAAGGAACGGAAGTTCCCCCATCTGACATTGAGGTTATAGACAGTGGCGTAGAGATTCTCTCCTCTAGCCAAACTGCCTCTTCAAATCTTGAAGCCAATACTATCCCCGCTTCATTCTGTCCTTAATAACTTTATGCGATGATTATGCATTAAAATTTTATTTCCCCTCACATGAGGGGTTTTTATTTTTCAACCTCGAAAAAAGCTGTGCATAACTTTTTTTATTTCTGTGGATAACTCCTCTAAATTATCAAAAATCAAAAAATTATCAAACATTGCCTGTGGATAACTCATTAATTTTTGTGGATAAGTGGATAACTTTATTCATTTTTGTGGTTTTTATTCATTTTTTTGCAGAATTATTCAAGAATTTATATT
>CAYJCC010000129.1:0-1694 GCA_964368655.1 uncultured Lachnospiraceae bacterium
TTGTCGTATTACATAGTATTGGTTTAAGAAAGACGTTGCTTTCCCTTACTACTTAATCGTTGTACCAATTCTCGTCAACTATCTTAAAGAAGTGGCTCATTCTACAAATTGTTCTTTCGCTATCAGCTCTCAATTTTTCTTGAGCTTCTTTTGGCGACAATTCTTTATCTGGATATATTGGCTTTCCAATATGTACCGTAACAAACTTTGCTCTTGTTCTGAAGAAACTCGAACCCTCTCGCTTCTTTCTGAACGAAACACATATAGGTATTATTGGAGCATCATTTTTTACAGCAAAACTAAAGGCTCCGTCCTTAAATGGTCTTATCTTTGAGTAATATGGCCACATACTACCTTCAGGCATGAAATGAACGATATTTTCGTCTTCTAAAAGTTTATTTGTTTGTTTAATGAATCTCTTTCTTCCTGAAAGGGTTTTCCCTGTAGAATAGGCTCCTAGCCTCTTTAATACATTTCCTAAAATAGGAGTGGCTATATTATTATCTATTGTGGGAAAGTTGACTTGCCTCGGATAAAAACAACGAGAGATTACTAAACTATCCAAGGTCAGACAGTGGTTTGAAACACTGACAGCCTTTTTTATTCCTTTTATATTTCTTCTACCGACTATCTTTACACAGTTACTGACCATTAAAATGACTGGTATAACGCAAGATGCTACCATTCTTAAAAGAAGTGAGAATATAGCACCAAAAGGTCTAGCATAACTGGCTTCTTTAGTTGCCATGGCTTCTTCCATGGTTTTACCGGCGCCAAAAATATGAGCATCAAACTTGCCTTCTTCTTCTAACTTCTCGTAGTCATATTTGGCCATATTTCCTCTCTCTTTTAGTTCTTCCGTAATCATTATACCTTACCCCTTTCTTTTTTCCAAGCAAATAAAAAGAAAAACACGTGCCAACTATTGTTATACACGTGTTTTCTACGGAGAAACCTGTAACCACAATACCACACAGGATTTTGTGCAGAGTTTCTCATGGCAGAAGGTGAACATCTTCACCTTCTATTGTTAATATGTGTAGGTTCTTAAGAATTATTCATTAATCCTTGTAAAATTTACTTTTCTTTTTTGATTTAACGCTTCTCCCGATTCCCCATGCCCTGGGTATATATATTTATAGTCGATTGATGCCAATGTCTTCAGAGATTCTAACATATCGTTAGGATTACTATCCCACAAATCGCATCTTCCTATTCCATTCATAAATAAAGTATCTCCACTAAACAAAGCATCTCCTATAAGAAAACTAATAGAACATGACGTATGCCCCGGAGTAGCAAAAACCTGCATATCCTTTATCTCTCCAAAATTGAGCCTCTCACCACCCCTCAAGGTCCTAAATGACAATCCTTCGGGATTTATTCGAACCTTCCCTCTAAATGTCTCAGAACTGTTTTTAGAGGCATCTGGTAGCTTTTCTACTGCATTTTCATGAAGGTATATGTCGCACCCATAATATTTCGCCAATTCCTCTAAATGTTTTATATGGTCAAAGTGTCCATGTGTTAAAAGTATAGCATCTAATTTAGATACCTCACTCTTGACCTTTTCTAGACTCACCTCTGCGTCTATAAGGATACAAGACTCGCCTTCTCTTACTATATAATTGTTTGTAACAAAGAATCCTGCAACAATCTTTTTTATATCCACGGGACCCTCCTATTTCTATTAA
>CAYJCC010000130.1:0-1647 GCA_964368655.1 uncultured Lachnospiraceae bacterium
GAGCTTTTTCATATATTCCATCATACAAGTCGGTAATAAGTGCCTGTTTTCCCATGCGACTAGCAATCTTTCCAGTAGTTAAACTGTATCTACCATAAGCGACGTGTTGCAATGTTTGTGCATAAGGCTTACACATAAGTTCCACACATTTGAACCACTGTTGAAAGTGAAGCTTTTGTGCAACGTCTGTTACATATATTCCTTTGTCAAAGTGATACATTTGATATCTGTCTTCTACGGCAGCAAGGTCACGAGTTGCATATAAACTAGCACCATCGCTACGTTTTATCATACAGAAACCAAGACCATAAGGGGACAAATCAACTCCTTGAGCCCCTTCACTTGTTATGAGCAAATTCTTATCTTTCAAGTCTTTAACAACGGGTTCCATCTTATCGTTGTAATAAGATTCGCCTCTCCAACTATCAAATGATATGTCGAGTAAATCATATATTCTTTGTGCTTCCTTTTTACTTATATCAATAAACCAGTTGTATATCTTCAAAGCCTCTGGGTCTTTTTCTTCAATCTTTTTAGACCACGTTTGAGCCTCGACCATCAATTCTTTATTTTCCTCTTCTTCCTTGTGAAAACGAACATATAATTCTTGAATGGCGTCTATGCCACGTCTTTCTATTTCTTTGTCATCGCCCCAGTGTTTATATGCGGCAACCATCTTGCCAAAAGGTAAACCGTAATCGCCAATATAGTTAATTCCAACCGTTTTGTATCCAAGAAAAGAATAAATACGCTTGAGAATGTTTCCGATAATGGTGGTTTTTAAGTGTCCAATGTGCAAATATTTAGCGAGGTTTGGAGAACTATAATCGAAGAAAACAACCTTATTTTTTCCAAGAGCAGATGCTCCGTATGATTCTTTTTTTGTTAAGACTTCATTGCAAACATTATTGATAACCAAATCTTTTTTAATAAAAAAGTTCAAGTATCCGTTCAAAACCTCAATCTTTTCAAAATCGCCTTGAGAAACAATATCTCTTATCTCTTCAGCGATGGAGAGAGGGGATTTTCCAAAAGTTTTAGCGAGAGAAAAACAAGGAAGGCTAACATCTCCCTTTGTTGTACCAGAATTACAGTTAAGTAGTTTGTCTATTCCACAATCTGCAAACTTTGTATCCTCTAAATTTCGTAAAACAATTTCTTTTAAGTCCACAATTATCTCCTCATAACCTATAAAAAATTATACACGAAAAAGACATATCTAGCAAGTTTTTTCGCATACAATACCATATGGGAAATGCAAATACCAACAAAAACTGGTACAGAACAAAGTCTAATCTGTCTTTTTTTCTGTCTAAATACAAAAAGATTTTGATTATTCTTTTACTGGTAGTTATTTTTGGTTTGGTTGTGGGAGTTATTGCAGCCTCTAAAATATCTGGGGACTTGAGCATAAAAAATCTACTGGACCAAAAAATGTACGACTTTTTGTCGGGAGACAAAAGCAATTTTGGCCTTTTCTTTTCATACCTATTTTCAGTGCTTATTTTAATTGCCGCCATCATATTTTTGAATTTTTCACCATGGCTAATAATAGTCAATATACTTGCACTAATTTTTTACAGTTATTTTGTTTCTTTCAATATTACTTGTATTATAATTCTCTATCCTATAGGTGGAATATTAAAT
>CAYJCC010000131.1:0-1595 GCA_964368655.1 uncultured Lachnospiraceae bacterium
AAAGGCACCTGTTAAGAAAGCCTCTGCCCCAAAGAAAGAAGTTGCTAAGCCAGTCGAAAAAAAGGAAGCTGCTAAACCAGCTGCTAAAAAGGCTACCGTAGCAAAAGCTGCTGCTCCAAAGAAAGAAGCTACAACAAAAGCTCCAGTTAAGAAAGCTGCTGCTAAACCAGCCGCAAAAACAACTGCTGCAAAGAAAACACCTGCTAAAAAAGCAACAAAGTAATTGAAAAATAAAAACGTCACATTGAGTGGCGTTTTTTGTTTGTCCGAATAAAAAAAGAGAGTAGCGAACTACCCTCTTATTTTATTACATATATAATATTCTTCCACATTGTTCACAGTGTGCAATTTTTTCAGTTTTCAACTTATTTAATTGTCCACTTGGAATTGACATACGACAGCCCCCACATAGATTTCCGTTTACAGGAACTAGTACTGGGAAAATATTATCATTTTTGATTCCTTTATATTTTGCGAACATTGCCTTATCTAAATCTTTCTCTAACGCCACCATCTTTGTGATTATTTCATTTTTCTTTGGCTCAATGCTCTTTGCAAGTTTTTCGTATTCTTCTTTGCTTTCTTTATGTTTGGTTCTTGCTCTCATGACATTACTCTTTGTTGATTCGAAATCTTTAAGAACTTCTTTAGAACGAATAGAAATACCGTTAAGTTTTTTCTCTAGTCCAAACAACTCACTTGCTGTGATATTTATTTGGTCGGATATCTCTTTCAATTCATCAGCACTAACTTTAGCTGTATCTGTTTTTGAAAGTTTCTCAATAGTTTTTAACGTTTTGTCATAGTTGAGTTTTACTGTATTGTATTCAGTCAATAAGTCTTTTGCTTTTTTTTCTAACATTGAACTTTTATTTTGAGCGTCCTTAACAAAAGCAATCATTTTATTCATGGTTGCTTTTTCTGGACAACTTGCAAGTTCTCTATTTAACTTTATCAATTCAAAGTCTAATTTTTGATATTGTAACAACTTTTCAATCATATTTTCTCCTTAATCATAACAAAAGAATTATACCCCTTTTGCTCTCTTAAAACAAGCGATATTTTAATTACTGGTCAAAATAATCGCGAAGTTTACCACTTCTGTTTGGATTTCTTAACTTTCTTAATGCTTTTGCCTCAATCTGTCTTATTCTTTCACGAGTAACGTCGAACTCTTTACCAACCTCTTCCAATGTTCTAGGATGATTGTCGTCCAATCCATATCTCATACGAATAACCTTTTGCTCACGAGGAGTCAGAGTTTCAATAACTGCAAACAACTGCGTCTTCAAAATATCCTGTGCTGCATTATCTGTTGGCTCTTTTATACTATCATCTGACAAGAAATCACCCAACTTGCTATCTTCTTCTTCACCTACTGCTGTTTCTGTAGAAATAGGATCCTGAGCTATTTTTTGTATTTCAGCAACTCTTGCTTCGGTTATTCCCATCTTTTCAGCAATCTCTGTATTTGATGGGTCTCTACCAAGTTCTTGCATAAGTTGTTTACTTACTCTGCTCAATCTATGTATTGTTTCTACCATATGTACTGGAATACGAATTGTTCTTGCTTGGTCTGCAATAGCTCTTGTAAT